>JBGPBR010000050.1:0-9359 GCA_041481325.1 Desulfobaccia bacterium | reverse complement strand
GGCCTCCCCGGGCATGGCCCTGGTCATCATCCAGCACCTGAGCCCCAAGCACAAGAGCATCATGGGGCAGATATTGCAGCGCCACACCGTCTTGCCGGTTACCGAAGTGTCAGACGGCCTGGAGGTGAGGCCGAATTGCGTCTATTTTAACGTCCCGGACCGGGAAGTGGCCATCTTCAACGGCAAGCTTCACCTGATGGAGCCCCGGGCCGGCCAGGTGGTGCGGCTGCCCATCGATTACTTTTTCCGGTCCCTGGCGGAGGACCGGGGGGAGCGGGCC
Source organism: Desulfobaccia bacterium (assembly GCA_041481325.1). Taxonomy (GTDB): domain Bacteria; phylum Desulfobacterota; class Desulfobaccia; order Desulfobaccales; family 0-14-0-80-60-11; genus DASWLF01. The sequence continues at coordinate 9,079 of JBGPBR010000050.1, read as the reverse complement.
ATCTGCATCGTCTTGTCCGGCACCGGCAGCGACGGCACCCTGGGACTCCAGGCGGTGAAGGGGGCAGGGGGCCTGACCCTGGCCCAGGAAGAGCGCCAGGCCAAATACCCCTTTATGCCCCGGAGCGCCATCCTCACCGGGTTGGTGGACCACATCCTGCCGGTGGAGGAGATGCCCGCGGAGCTGCTGCGCTATGTGCAGCACCCCTACCTGGAGGTCAAGCCCAGGACTATATCGGCGAGGAAACAATTCGAAATCTTTGCCGATAAAATCCTGTTGCTCATCCGCACCACCACCCGGCACGATTTCACCGGCTACAAGCAGAACACCATCCGCCGCCGCATCGAGCGGCGCATGGCCCTGCATAAACTCGACCGGATCGCCGATTATCACCGCTATCTCCAGCAGAATCCCGAGGAGGTGCAGGCCCTGTTCCAGGACATGCTCATCACGGTGACCAGTTTTTTCCGGGACCCGGAGGCCTTCAAGATCCTCAGCGACCAGGTCATCCCCGAGATCATGGCCGGAAAGGAGACCGGCGGCGCCATCCGGGTATGGGTGCCGGGCTGCGCCTCGGGGGAAGAGGCCATCTCCCTGGCCATCCTCCTGGCCGAGGCCCGGGAACGCCTGGGCAAGGCGGTGACCATCCAGGTCTTTGCCACCGACATCGCCAGCGAGGCCATCGCCCGGGCCCGCCAGACCGAGTACCCGGAAAGCATCGCCGCGGATGTCTCCCCGGAGCGCCTCAAGCTCTTTTTCACCAAAAAGGACAATGCCTATAAAGTCAAGCAAGAGATTCGGGATATGGTGGTCTTCGCGGTGCAGAACCTCATCAGCGACCCGCCCTTCTCCAAGCTGGACCTCATCAGTTGCCGCAACGTCCTGATTTATCTGGGCACGGAACTGCAGAAGAAGATCATCTCCCTGTTCCATTTCGTGCTCAACCAGGAGGGCAATTTGTTTTTGGGGTCTTCCGAGAGCGTCGGGGGCTTTGCCGACCTGTTCCGGCCCCTGGACACCAAGTGGAAGATTTACCGGCGCAAGGACCTGGGGCTGGGCCAGCGGACGGATTACCCGCCGCGGTTCGCCCTGGAAGGCCAGTTGGCTGCGCCCCGGCTGGTCCGGCGGCCAGGTCAGACCGAGCCCCCGATGCAGGAGGTCCTGGGGAAGATCATCCTGGACCGCTTCGCCCCGCCCTGCGTGCTTATCAACGACAAGTACGACATCCTCCATTTCCAGGGCGCCACCGACCGGTTTCTGGCCCCGCCCGTGGGCGAGCCCAGTTACAACCTGCTGAAGATGGCCCGGGAGGGCCTGCGCCACAAGCTGGCCCCGCTGCTGCGCCAGGCCGTCAAGGAAAAGACCGCGGTCACCTGTACGGGCCTGCACCTTCCCCACCCCGAGGGCGTACAGACCGTTGACCTCACGGTGCAGCCCCTGGAGGCCGCCATGGGGCCCAACCTGTTCCTGGTGGTGTTTGAGGACAGGACTCCACCTCCGGCCGCGCCCGGGAAAAAGCCCCGGAAACGGCCGGCCGCGGAAGAAAACGACGCCCGCCTCCAGGCCCTGGAACAGGAACTCCAGGCCAGCAAGGAGGCCAACCAGGCCAACATCGAAGAGCTGGAGGCCGCCAACGAAGAGCTTCGATCCACCGGCGAGGAGATCCAGTCCGCCAACGAAGAACTGCAAAGCACCAACGAAGAGCTGGAGACCGCCAAGGAAGAACTCCAGTCCACCAACGAAGAACTGATGACGGTGAACGCCGAACTGCAGAACAAAGTGGATGAACTCACCGCCATCAACAACGATATCGACAATCTGCTGGCCGGCACCGAGGTCGGCACCATCTTCCTGGACCGGCGCCTAAACATCAAGCGCTTCACCCCCTTCGTGACCAAACTGTTCAGCCTCATTCCCACGGACCTCGCCCGGTCCCTGACGGACATCACCTCCAGGATCAAGCACGACCGTTTGGAGCAGGACGCCCAGGAGGTCCTGGCCACCCTGCAAACCAAGGAGGTGGAGATCGAAACCCAGGAGGGCGGGTGGTTTACCATGCGGATTATGCCCTACCGCACCCGGGATAACATCATCGACGGGGTGGTCCTCACCTTCACGGATATCACCCGGCTCAAGCACCTGGGGGACCAGCTCCAGGAGGCCCTGAATTACGCCCAGGGCATCGTCGAGACGGTGCGGGAGCCCCTCATGGTGCTTAATAGCGACCTCAAGATGCAGTCCGCCAACCTTTCATTTTATCAGACCTTCAAGACTACGCCGCCAGAGACCGAGGGCCGCCTGATCTACGACCTGGGCAACGCCCAGTGGGACATTCCCCGGCTGCGGCAACTGCTGGAGGAGATTGTTCCCCAGAACGCCGTGTTCGAGAACTTTGAGGTGGAGCACGACTTTCCCGGCATCGGGGTCCGCACCATGATGCTCAATGCCCGGCGCCTGGAAGCCCGGCCCGGCCACCCCGCCCTCATCCTCCTGGCCATGGAGGACGTCACCAAGTTAAAGTAATCCGGGTAAACCTCCGATAATTACCCAATACCTCAATATGGGGGCGGGTCTAGGCCCGCCCTGCCGATAACTCAAGAGGTTTTTTCCGGCCCAGGCCGGCCCCAGGCGTCAACCGGCGCGGAAAACGACCAGGGTGCGGTTCAAGATCAGGTCGTGCCCCGCGGCGGGGGGCTCTGGGGTCCACTGCCCCTGGCCGCATTTCCCGCCGCAGTGTCCCCCCGCCCCTTAAGGAGGGCCCCATGCTCACCCAGAAAGCATCCCCGGACGGACCCAAGGAGCTGCGGCGGCGGGCCGATGAGCGGCTGAAATCCCGGACCGCGGGGATTGAGAAGATTTCTCCGGAAGAGGCCAAGTATTTGTTGCAGGAACTCCAAATCCACCAGGTGGAGTTGGAGATGCAGAATGAGGAGATTCACCGGACCCAGGCGGAACTGGAAACCGCGCTGGCCAAATACACCGATCTCTATGACTTCGCGCCGGTGGCCTATCTTACTCTGGACCCAAAAGGCCTGGTCCTGGAGGCCAACCTCACCGCGGCCCGGCTCCTGGGGACGGAGCGGAGCCGGGTGGTTCAGCAGCCCCTGGCCCCCTTTATCCGGCCGGAAGATAAGCAGAAATTCCGAGCCTATCTGGCCGCGGTGGTCCAGGGGGAGGCGGCGCCCCGCCTGGAGCTGGAGCTCCTGAGAAAAGACGGGGCGGAGGTCACCTTGCAACTGGCCAGCCTCCTGGTCCCGGATGCCCCGGGCACCCCCCAGGTGCGCGCCTCCCTGATTGACATCACGGACAGGCGGCAGGCAGAAATCCAACTTCAGCAGCACAGCCACATCCTGGACGGCATCAATCGCATCTTTAAGGAAGTCCTGACCTGTGAGACCGAAGGCGAGCTGGCCCGCACCTGCCTGGCCGTGGCTGAAGAGCTGACCGGCAGCACCTGCGGTTTTATCGGCGAAATCAACCGGGCCGGCCGCCTGGATACCATCGCCATGAGCGATCCCGGCTGGCAAACCTGCCGGATACCTGAATCGAATGCGTCAATGATGATTAATAACCTGGAGATCCGGGGCCTCTGGGCCCGGGTGATAAAAGAGGAAAGATCCAAAATTGTCAATGATCCCGCCTCCGACCCGGACCGGGTCGGCTTCCCCGCCGGCCACCCCCCCATCACCTCCTATTTGGGGGTGCCGTTGCAACAAGAGGGCCGGATTGTGGGCTGCATCAGTTTGGCCAATAAAGACGGGGGCTATGATCGGCGTGACCGGGAGGTGGTGGAGGCCTTAAGCGTGGCCGTTATGGAGGCCCTGAGGCACCGGCGGGCGAAGACCGAACTGGCCCGCCAGACCCAGAATTTGGCGCAACATAACCGCGAGATCGGCCTCCTCAATGACCTGGGGGAGCTGCTGCAAAGCTGCCATACCGTTGCCGAAGCCTACTCGGTCATCGGGCTTTCCCTGGGCCGCATGTTCGCCGGGGATTCCGGGGCCTTGTTTATCTTCAGCCCCTCCCGGAACCTGGTGGAGGCCGTAACGGTCTGGGGAGAAGCCCCGCCGGAGCAGGTGTTTGCCCCGGAAGACTGCTGGGCCTTGCGCCGGGGCAAAGCCCAGGTGGGCGGGGAGGGGTCCGGGGCGCCCCAATGCGCCCACGTCCCCGGAGGGACCGGGGCTTACCTCTGCGTCCCCCTGACCTCCCACGGCGAAAACCTGGGATTGCTGCATGTGCTGCCGGCCGCACCGGATGAGGACCGTCTGGCCGGAAAGCAGCGTCTGTCCATGACTGTCGCCAGCCAACTGGGATTGGCCCTGGCCAACTTGAAGATGCAGGAAAATCTGCGGGATATGGCGGTGCGAGACCCCCTTACCAGGTTGTTCAATCGCCGCTACCTGGAGGAGACCCTGGAACGGGAGTTTGCCCGGGCTACCCGCCAGGGTTCGCCCATAGCCCTCATCATGCTGGACATCGACCACTTCAAGCGGTTCAACGACACCTATGGCCATGACGCCGGCGATGCCCTGCTCCGGGAATTGGGGGCCTTCCTGCAAATGTATATCCGGGGCAGCGATGTCGCCTGTCGTTTCGGGGGGGAAGAATTTGTTCTCGTACTGCCGGAGTGCTCCCTGGAAAACGCCTGCCAGCGGGCCGAGGAGTTGCGGCAGGCAATGAAAACCCGGCAGGTGCACTATGCCACCCGGACCCTGGAGGCCATCACCCTGTCTTTTGGGGTGGCGGCCTTTCCGGAGCACGGCGACCATCCCGAGGAGGTCCTTAATGCTGCAGATGCCGCCATGTACCGGGGCAAAAAAGACGGCCGGGATCGGGTGGCGGCGGCGGAAAGTGGCGGGTAGCCTGGCAACTAAAGGCAATGAAGATCATGAAACCGCTTCATTTGAACCGATCTTGAAGAGAGCAGGGTACTGGCCACCCAAAAAACTTCTCAAACACGTCCAATCCAACAGCTTGTCAGCTCGCCCCGAAGGGCTGGTTCACCGTACCAGTTCGATCTCCCCAGGCGAGAAATATTCCGGGTCAAGGATGGTGATCCTTCATCCCTGGCCCATATCGCTTAGTATCAGTGGTTTTTGCCTGTCAAGGCTTCAAAGCCGGCGACAATATCCAAAAGTTCTTCGGTAATGGTGCTCTGGCGCAGTTGGTTGTATTGCAGCCGCAGCTCTTTTAAGCGCTCTTCGATATTATTTTCCGCACCCTGCATGGCGGCCAGGCGGGCCGCGTTTTCGCTGGCCAGAGATTCGGCCAGGGCCTGATACAGAGAAACAAAGAGGTATTGTCCCAACAGGGCGTAAATCAAGCGGGGACGGTCCATGGTGTAGGTAGGCAGGACCCGGGAAGGCCAGGGCTGCCGCCCCAGGGCTTCCAGCCATTCCAGATCCACGGGCAAAAGGGGCACGGTTTGGGGGTGGTAGGTGGCGCCGGAGACCAGTTTATGATGGAAGAGGACGATGCGCTCGACTCCCCCGGGGCCTTGCCATGCCTCAATTTTCAGTAAAATTTCCTGCACCCGGGGGGTAATGCCGCCGAGGGAGCCGGGGACGTCAAAGTAAGCTTCCACCTTCTCCCCCGCCTCCTCCAGGCGGGAGACGGCCCGAGTCCCCACCGCCATAATGGCGCGATTTTCTTTTCCTCTTTGCAGCTCTTGACATCTGTCCAGGGCATAGGACACCAGCAAATCGTTAAATTGGCCGCACATACCCAATTCCGAGCCGAAAATGACCGCCCCCAGGCGTCCCCCGGGGGCCGGCCGCGGGCGGGCCCGTGCCTCTTGATTACTACGCATGACAATCTGGAGGCCCATCTCAATGGTGCGGCGGTAATACCCCAGGGACTCCACGGCCTTTTCATATTGGTGGATACTGACCGCGGCTATGGTTTTCATGGTTTTCACTACTTCTTGCAAGTCTCCGGTAACCGCGAGTTTCCGTCTCAAGGAATCGATGGTTTCCATGGCCCTTCTCAAGTGAGGGATTCGATGACTTCCGTTACCTTGTCCAGCAGCAGTCTCCGGTCGGGCTCGCTGAAGTCTTCTCCAGCTTCGATGCGCCGGCAAAGCTCTGGAAGGTGCTCGCAGAGCATGTGCCGCACCGCCTTTTCCCCGGCCGCCACCCGCTCCAAGGGGAGTTCGTCAAAGAGCCCTTGGGTCACTGCCAGCAAGACGGCAATCTGCGCGGCCACCGGCATGGGGTCGAATTGCGCCTGCTTGAGCACCTCCCGGACCCGGTAGCCGTGCTCCAGGGTCTTACGGGTGCGCTCATCCAGACGGGTGCCAAAGCGGGAAAAGGCTTCCAGTTCCTGGAATTGGGAGTAAGAAAGGCGCAGGTCCCCGGCCACGGCCCGGTACGCGGGCAACTGGGCTTTGCCTCCCACCCGGGAGACGGACTTGCCCACGTCCACCGCGGGGAAGATGCCCTTCTGGAACAATCCCGGGGTGAGATAGATCTGTCCGTCCGTGATGGAGATGAGGTTGGTGGGAATATAGGCGGCGATGTTTTGGGCTTGGGTCTCTACTATGGGCAGCGCGGTCAGGGAGCCGCCGCCGTGCTCCGGGCGCAGATGCGTGGAGCGCTCCAGCAGCCGGGAATGGATATAAAAGATATCCCCCGGATAGGCTTCCCGCCCGGGGGGACGGCGCAGCAGGAGGGACAGCTCCCGGTAGGAACGGGCATGATTGCTGAGATTGTCATAAATGATCAAGACATCCCGCCCTTGCTCCATGAAGTATTCGGCCATGGAAGTGGCGGCATAGGGCGCCACGAAATGCAGCCCTGGCAAGGCCTCGCCGGGAGCCACCACCACGATGCAGTAGTCCATGACTTCCTGCTCTTTAAGGTCGGCAATTAGCTTGGCCACCGCCGAATCCCGTTGGCCGATGGCGCAATAGACGCAGATGACGCCGGTATCCTTTTGATTAATCAGGGTATCCAAGACGATGGCGGTCTTGCCCGTCTGCCGGTCCCCCAGGATCAGCTCCCGTTGGCCCCGGCCGATGGGCACCAGGGCATCCACTACCTTCAACCCGGTTTGCAGAGGTACGGTCACCGGCGCGCGAGCCATGATGGGCGGCGCTTCCCGTTCCACCGGACGGCGCTCGAGAGTGCGGATAGGCCCCTGATTGTCCAGGGGACGGCCCAGGGGGTCCATCACCCGTCCCAACAGCCCTTCACCCACCGGCACATCCAGGACCCTGCCGGTCCGCCGCGCCTCGGCGCCTGCCTTCAACTCCCCTATCTCTCCCAGGAGGACCACGCCCACTTCGGTGGGGTCCACATTGAAAGCCAGGCCCAGCAGCCCCCCGGGGAAGCGGATCAGCTCCTCCGCTTTCACCCCCGGCAGGCCTGCCATCAGGGCAATGCCATTGCTCAAGGAGCTGACGCGTCCCACCTCCTGGGTCCGGAGCCCGGGTCGGTGCGTGTCTGACACCTGCTCCAGGACCGAGAGAGTTTCTCCTAATACGGCCTGAAGTTCATGCCGCTCCTCGGTCACGCCGCCTCCCTCTTGTCGATTTCCTCAAAGGCCTGGGAGAGATCCTCCTCCAGAGTGTCCAGGTAATTCCCCATACTCCAGGCGATCTTGCGGGAACTGGTGAGCATCTCGATGCCCGCCAGCAATTCGGCGGAAGTGGTGAAGCGCAGGTCCAGGCCCTGGCCGAACAGGTCTTGAACCTGGGCCGTGATCTTCTCCTGAGTTTCCGGGGTGAGCGCAAACGCGGTGGTGACATGCAACTCGCCCCCCGCCTCCTTAAGGGAGTCTTGGAGGGCTTGCCGTTCCGCCGGGACCAGTTGCCGGAGCCGCTCCAGAAAAACCTCGAGCAAACGCTGCTCCACCTCCAGGTTCCCCAATTCCTGGAGCACCCGGCGGGAGATGGCAAAGATCTCCTGGACCAGGCGCTGCTTGAGGTTTTCCAGGAAAGCCTCCTTTTGCCACTTAACGGACTCCAGCCATTTCTGCCGCACCTGCTCCACTTCCTCCCGGGCCTGGGCGAAGAGCTTTTGCTTATGGGCTTGCGCCTCCTCCTCGGCTTGGGCCAGCATCTCCTGGCGCTGGTCTTCGATGTTCCGAATCTTCTGGCGCAGGGAGGCCTCCTCCTGCTCCGCGTCCTGCCTTTTTTGCTGGGCTGCCGCCAATTGGGAGGCGATTCTTTCCTCCCGGGCCCCCATCGCCCGAACGATGGGACCGTATAAAAAGCGTTTCAACAGGAGCACCAGGATGAGAAAATTGATGATCTGGGCGGCCACCACAAACCAATTGATCAGCACGGGTTTATCCTCCGGCCTTGGCGATCACATAGTTCCAGAAAGGATTGGCAAAGATGATGATCATGGCCACCACCAGGCAATAAATGGCCAGGGATTCGATCATGGCCAGGCCGACGAAGAGGGTGCGGGCGATGGTGGCAGCTTCATCCGGCTGCTGGGCCATGGCGGCGAGGGCCTGGGTGATGGCCCGGCCCTGGGCCAGCGCCGGGCCGATGGAGCCCACGGCGATGGTCAGGCCGGCCATGATGATGGAGACGGTGCCGATAATTTCAACCGCGCTCATGTCTCTCAGTCCTCCTTTGGTTTTTCGCCTGCCCGGTTTTCCGGGCCCGTATCTTCCAAAGCGGCTTCTTTTCTCTCTGCATGGGCCTGGGTGGCAGAAGCGATATAGACGGTAGCCAGCACCGCAAAGATAAAGGCCTGAACCTGGCCGATCAGAAGTTCCAGCAGTTGCATTACCAAGGGGAAAAAAAGCGGCACTACCGTCAGGAGAATAGCCCCGATCATGGCGCCGCTCATGACGTTGCCGAAGAGGCGCACTGCCAGGGCCAGGGTGCGCGTCATTTCGGAAAGGATATGAAAGGGCAGCATTAAGACCGTGGGTTTCAGGTAGTGGCTCAGATACCCCCCCAGTCCCTGTTGAGCGATGCCAAAGACCGGCACTGCCACCAGCACGCAGAGAGCCAGAGCGGCGGTGGTGGACAAAGAATCGGTGGGCGGGTGGTAACCGGGGACTATGGCCAGCAGATTGGCAACCGAGATGAAGATGAAGAGGGTGCCGATGAAGGGCAGGT
>JBGPBR010000049.1:0-9395 GCA_041481325.1 Desulfobaccia bacterium | reverse complement strand
TAGAGACCGGATTAAGTCTGCCCTTAAGGGTAATATTTACCTGTCGGCAGGGTATCATCTACAGCTATGATCTGGATAACGCCAAGGGCGCTTGTCGGGTAGAGATTCAAAAATTTAGGGGGTGAAGAAATCCGGAATTCCGGGAGAAAATCTATTCGGCCCGGTTTGTGGGGGTTATGAGGTTTCTTCCGGGGGCTGGCTTTTTTTTGTCCTTTTCTCCCGTTCCACTTTCTTTTCATACGCCGCCTCGATCTTCAGCAGCAATTCCTCCAGGGGGCACGGCTTCAGGAGATAATCGTAGCCGCCCAGCTTGATGATCTCCAGGGCCGCGTCCATGGAGGCGTGGCCCGTGAGGATGATTACCTCGATATCAGGTTGACTCTGCTTGATCGCCGCCAGGGTCTGGATGCCGTCCATTTCCGGCATCCTGATATCCAGCAGCACCACGTCGTAAGCCTGCCGGTGGAGCTCTTCCAGGGCCAGGGCGCCGCTGGAGAGCGACGTGACTTCCAGCCCCTGGGCCGCCAGCATCTTGGTGAGGGTCACCCGGAACCGCTCTTCGTCGTCCACCAGCAGCAGCCGCGGCGCCCTCATGTGAGCAAAGACTCCACATCGGGCCGGCGGGGCAGGGTGACGGTGAACGTGGTGCCCTGGCCCACGATGCTTTGCACCCCGATCTCCCCGCCCAGCCTTTGAATGATCCCGTGGCAGATGGAGAGCCCCAACCCGGTGCCCTTGCCTGCCGGTTTGGTGGTGAAAAACGGGTCGAAGATCTTTTTCAGGTTCTCCGGCGCAATGCCGCAGCCGGTGTCGCTGATCATGATGTGGACCGAGCCGTTCGGCCCCCCGCCGGTGGCGAGGGTGACGGCGCCGTCCTTCTCGATGGCGTGGGCGGCGTTGGTCAATAGATTCAGGAACACCTGCCGCAACTGGGGCGCATCACTGTAAATGACGGGCAAATTCCGGTCATATTGCCTGACGATTTTGATATTGTGGTGCCTGGCCTCTTTTTCCACCAGCATGGTCATGTCTTCGAGGATGCGGTTGATGTCCACGGCTTGGATCACCGGTTCCCGTTTGCGGGCGAAGTCCAGCAGGTTGCGGATGATTTCGGTGCAGCGGTCCACTTGCTGGACGATCTGGCGCGAGGAACTTTGCAATTCCTCCATTTCTTTGGCCGCCGCGGCCGCCGATTTTTTCAGGACCTGCTGCATCCATTCGGCTTCCTGGCGGATAATGGCCAGGGGATTATTGATTTCGTGGGCAATGCCGGCGGAAAGCTGACCGATGGCCGCGAGCTTCTGGGATTGGAGCAGGCGTTCATCCAGGAGCCAGTTCTTTTTATGGGGTGTCATCTGGAAATCCATCAACCGAGAGGCCTAAGAACCAAGCCCAGGCAGGCGCCGGGCCGAACCTCCCCTAACGTTGCATCTAATCGCCTTCTTCAAGCCTTGGCTCAAACCTGACCGCTGACCGCTATTCAAGCCTTCCCTTCCGAGATCAGCTTCCGTTCGTAGGCCTGGCGCATCTTCTCCAGCAACTCGTCCAGGGCCACCGGCTTCATGACGTAGTCGAAGGCCCCCAGTTGCATGCCCTGAATGCCCGACTCCACCGAGGCGTGGCCCGTGAGCATGATGACTTCCATCAGGGGCCTTTTTTTCTTCATTTCCCGCAAGGTCTCGATGCCGTCCATGCCGGGCATCTTCACATCCAGAATGACCACGTCGAAGTTGCGGTCGTTGATCGCCTCCAGGGCTTGGTAGCCGCTCTCCACCCCGGTGACGTCGATTGCCCGGGCTTGCAGGCGCTTGACGATGGTCTCCAGGAAATCCTGCTCATCATCAACTATCAACACCTTGAACTTATCCATATCCGCCCATCCTCCTCAGATCATTTTACCGGAAAATAGATGCTGAAGGTAGTGCCTTTGCCCTCTTCGCTGGCCACCATCATCCTGCCGCCCAGTTTTTCCACAATACTATAAGAAATGGACAGGCCCAACCCCGTTCCCTTCCCCACCTCCTTGGTGGTGAAAAACGGATCAAAGATTTTGTCGATGATTTCCTTGGAGATTCCCGGGCCGTTGTCGGCAATCTCCACGGCCAGCTCCTTTTTGCTGGTAAGGACCCGGGTGGTGATAGTAATCTGCCCGTCCTTGCCGATGGCGTCGATGGCATTGTTAAGGATATTCAAGAAGACCTGCTGTAACTGGGACGGATCGCTGGTGATCAGGGGCAGGTTTTGGGTGTAGTCCACCTGGATATCGACGTTACGGTAACGGGCTTCGTTCTCCAGGAAATCGATGCTTTCATCCAGGACGGAGTTGAGGTTTACCTTTTCCGAGACCGGCTCCATGCGCCGGGCGAACCCCAAGAGGCGGTGGGTCACGGTCTTGGCCCGCACGATGTGATATTCGATCTTGCCCACCGCGTCGGCCACTTCCTGGAGATTCTTGTTTCCCACCACGTCCTCCATCTTCAGCAGGTCTTTGATCCAGCCGGCCTTTTCCCCGATGACCGCCAGGGGATTGTTGATCTCATGGGCGATGCCCGCGGCCATCTTCCCCAGGGCCGCCATCTTGCTGGACTGGATGGCCACTTCGTCGCTGGCCGCTTTTTTCCGGTCCATCCGCTCCAACTCCTGCATCATGGCCCGGGTGGTGAAGACCGCGCCGATGATGATGAGCAGGACCCCGCCCAAGCCGATGAGGGCCGCCATAAATCTGGCCCGCAGCAGCGGCGTCAGTTGCTCGGTGGGATCTTCCTTGATGATCATGACCCACTTCTTGGGCTTGATGACGCTGATGGCGAAGAAGGAATTTTCCCCCTCAAAGTCGATTTCTTCCACCTGGGTGCCGGTGGCCGCGGCAAAGTCCGGGGCTTTGGGCTTCCCCAGGACGCTCCCGTTGAAGCGCGACGCGGTCTGCAAGACATTGTCGCGGTTGATGATAAAGGCGTCGCCCCGTTTGCCGATCCAGGCGGCCCGGACAATGTTCTCGATGACGTCGGAGTCGATGGTGGCCCGGAGAATCCAGCTCTGGTTTTTTTCCCGGACCAGCACCGCAATAATGAAGTGGGGGAGTTTCCGGAATCCCATGAACACATCGCTCACGTACACCCCGGTGGACATCACCGCGTGGAACCAGTCCTCGTTTTTGTAATTCACCGCCTTCAGAATATTGTAATACGGCCCCACGTAGGCCAGATGGTTGCCGTCCTGGTCGATGACCCCGATGTCCAGGAAGGACTTGGAGCGGGTCTGAATGATGTTGAAGACCCGGTGCAGATAGTCTTCGTTTTGCAGTTGCTCCACCGAATGGGTGTTGGCCAGCGCCATGAGCTGGGAGATGCGCTCGTCGAAGAAGAGGTCAATGGAGCTGCAGCGGTTCTCCGCCAGGGTTTTCATGTTTTCCTTGATTTTAGCGGAGTAGGAGACGCTGAACTGGTGATAAATGACCCCCCCGAGGATAAACAGCGGGATGACGGAAAAACTGAGGGTGGCCAGGATGATGTTCCACCACAATTTTTGGTACGGTTTGGCTTCCATGTGGCTGCCTGCCTTCAGCCGCTCTCAGGCCGAGAAAAATAGATTAGCCGGGATAGGTCCAGCCTGAATCCGCCTGCCAGATCGTCGCTCCCAAGCCCTGTTTTGCGAAGCTTTAAAATTGGCGGTGCAGGGGGGCACCTTGCCCCCTGCCTGGCGGGCAATGCCTCGCCCTACATTACCTTCCGGCCCTACGGGCAGACCCCGGTCTCAGGCCGATGCCTTCGGACCCAATCCCGGCCGAGTGCACACCTCGACACCCCATGAATAAGCAATGGCCGTTCCATAATGCAGGCCAGGAGAAAAATAAGATAATTTACTGGAATAAATGGAAATACCGGAGGTGCTCCCCAACCCCGGCGGCCGGCCGGCCTCGGCCCCTGTCAACTTTTTTTACAGGTTGTAAAACGCAAGTCTTCCCTGCGAGCTCTTTCTGATATAATTATAATATCTTATCCGGGATGCCCGATAATTTGTCAAGGAAGCAACCAGGGTCGCACCGGTTTTTACCCCTGAATCTCCTCTCGTTATGGACTTAAATTTCTGCTATTATATTTAATTGCGTAGAGAACTTACCAAAGAAAGAGGGTCAATGGAGCGTTACGAGGATACCAAATGGACCGCCGGCCAGGCCATCAGTCTTGATTATAATTACGCCATGGCGGACTTCGTCGGGGAGCACGGCCTCACGCCCGCGGATCTGGAGGCCCTGGGGCCCGGCCTTGCCGTCCTGGACCGGGAAATCGCCGCCGGCCGGGCGGGCGGCACCCTGGGCTTCATGGAACTGCCATACCAGGCCCAGGTCTTAAAAGATATCAAGAAGTTATCCAAGCCCATCACCGACTGGTGCTGGCACCTGGTGGTGCTGGGGATCGGGGGCTCGGCCCTGGGGGCCCGGGCCCTGCACCAGGCTTTGTCGCCCCCCCAATACAACCTCTTCCCCATGGCCCGGCGCCACCACCGCCCCGCCTTGTGGGTGGCGGACAACATCGACCCGGACTACTTTTACGGCCTGATGGACGGGCTGGACCTCCGGCGCACCGCCTTCAATGTCATCAGCAAGTCGGGGACCACCGCCGAGACCACGGCCCAGTTCCTCTGGGCTTATCAGATCCTGAAAAATCGGCTGGGCGCCGACCAGGTCCGGGAGCGCTTCATCATCACCACGGACCCGGAAAAAGGCCCCTTGCGCGCCCTGGCCCGGCAGGAGAGCCTGCCGTCCCTGAGCATTCCCCCCAACGTGGGCGGCCGTTTTTCGGTGCTCTCGGCCGTGGGGTTGCTGCCTGCCTCCATGGTGGGTATCGATTGCCAGGAACTCCTGGCTGGCGCCCGGTTCATGGACCAGCGCCTGAAAGACTCGGAGCCGGGAAAGAACCTCGCCTACCGCCTGGCGGCGCTGTTTTACCTGTTCGCCACCGCCAAAAATCGCCCGATGCTGGTGATGATGCCCTATGCCACCACCCTGGGCGCCATGGCCGAATGGTTCTGCCAGCTCTGGGCCGAGTCCTTGGGAAAAAAGTTCGCCGTGGACGGCAGCACGGTCCAGGCAGGCTCCACCCCGGTGCGCGCCGTGGGGGCCACCGACCAGCATTCCCAACTGCAGCTTTACATGGAGGGGCCCCACGACAAGCTCATCGCCTTCCTGCAGGTGGAGAAGTTCCAACATCACTTGCAGATTCCCGAGCTTTTCGGCGGCTACGAAGACCTGGCTTACCTGGGGGGGCACTCCCTGAACGAGCTTCTGGACCTGGAGCGGCAGGCCACCGCCTTCAATCTCATGCAGGCCGGCAGGCCCAACCTCACCTTACGCCTGCCGGAGATCAACCCCTTTACCGTGGGCCAGTTGATTTACCTCCTGGAAGTGGCGACCGTGGCCGCGGCCGGCCTCTTCCGGGTCAATCCCCTGGACCAGCCGGGGGTGGAGGGCGGCAAGCAGACCACTTACGGACTCATGGGGCGCCCCGGGTTTGAAGAACGGCGCCGGGAATTCGGCGCGGCCCCGCCCCCCCTGAAGGACTACCTTATTTCCTGAATTGCTCATGAAAGGCTTTAAATTCAAGATCTCCTGGCGGCATACCGGCAAAGACCTCAGCACCTTCGGCCTGGTCAAGTTCTTTTCCTTGCCCGGATTTGTCGTCATTGTGATTTTCACCGGCATCCTCACGGTGCTTCTCACCCTGCGGGCCCAGCAGATGGCCTTGAAGAAAAACGAAGACTACCTGCTGCTCCTGGCGGCCAACCTGAACCACCAGATTTATCAACAGTTCGTCCTGCCCACGGCCTTTGAAAAAGGCGGCCGCATTACCTTGTCGGACCCGGAACAGTCCAAGCGCCTGGATATGGTGGTGCGCAACACCATCCACGGCTTTCACGTGGAGCGGCTCAACCAGTACGACCAGGAAGGGGTGTTCTCCTACAGCACCGCCCCCCTGCCCCTGGGCAAGAAATGCAAGGATGTCCCGGGGGTGAGTAAGGCCCTGGCCGGGCAGAACCACTTCGAGTTGCCCGGCTATAGCACCTTCTGGAGCATCTTCTGGCCCCGCAGCTACAAGGGCCAGTTCCTCCAGGCCTACATCCCCTTCCGCCTGGAGGAGAAACTGACCCCCCATTCCGGCCCGGTGGTGGGGGTCTTTGAGATCACCCAGAACATCTCCGGGGACCTGGTGGAAATCGGCAATTTCCGGCTCATCATCCTCGTCACCCTGGTGGTGATCATGGGCCTCTTGTTCCTGGTGCTGCGGCAGATCGTCAAACAGGCAGGGGTCATCCTGGCCCGCCGCCAGGAGGAGCAGCGGAACCTCGAGGCCCAGTTGCACCAGTCCGAACGCCTGGCCGCCCTGGGGGAAATGACCGCGGGCGTGGCCCACGAGATCCGCAATCCCCTGGGGATCATCAGTTCCACCGCCGAGCTGCTCCAGGAGCGCCTGGCTAAATATGAACCCCAGGACCGCCTGGCGCAAATCATCGTGGAAGAGTCCAACCGGCTCAATGAGAAGGTGACGGAATTTCTGGACTTCGCCCGGCCCCGGGTCCCGAACTTGCGCCCCTGCGACCTGGAGGGCGTCTTGAACCGCGGCCTGGAGCTGCTGGCCCCGGAAATCAACCGCCTGGGCATCACGGTGGAGCGCCGCTATCACCTCAACGGCCGGGTGCTGCCCGCCGACCCCGACCTCCTGCACCAGGCCTTCTTGAACCTCCTGCTGAACGCCATCCAGGCCATGCCGGGAGGCGGCCGGCTCACGGTGGAAACCAGAAGCGGTCCCCGGGGGGAGGGCGGGGAAATCGTTTTCCGGGACAGCGGCGAAGGCATCGAGCCCGAGGACTTAAAGAAAGTCCTCAATCCTTTCTTTACCACCAAGGAACGGGGCAGCGGCCTGGGATTGCCCATCGTCAAAAGCATCGTGGAAAGCCACCGGGGGTCTCTAAAGATCGACAGCGCCCCGGGAGAGGGCACCGCCATTACCATCACCCTGCCGGAGCTGCCCCTGGAAAAGGCGGCTTAAGGGCCAAGACCTCTAACCGAAAACAGAAAACTCTTATGGATACCATCCTGGTCGTTGACGACGAAAGTAATTACCTCACCGTGATGGACGCCTTGCTGAGCGCCTCCGGCTACGAGGTGCTCACCGCCCCCAGCGCCATGGAGGCCCTGAAAATCGCCGGATCCTCGGACCTGGACCTGGTCCTCACCGACATGAAGATGCCCAAGATGAGCGGCATCGAACTGCTGGATGAGCTGCGCCGGCTGTACCCGGACCTCCCGGTCATGATCATGACCGCCTTCGGCACCGTGGAGAAAGCGGTCACCGCCATGAAGAAAGGGGCCTTCGACTACATCCTGAAGCCCTTCAAGAACGAAGAGATCCTGGTGACCATCGCCAAGGCCATGGACCATCGCCACCTGATCCTGAAAAACCTGCTGCTTACCCAGGAACTGGAGAAAAAATACGGCTTCCCCGACATCGTGGGGGAGAGCCGGGGCATGCAGGAGATCCTGGCCCTGGTGAAACGGGTGGCCACGTCCCGGGCCACGGTCCTGGTCACCGGCGAGAGCGGCACCGGCAAGGAACTCATCGCCCGGGCCCTGCACCAGTGCAGCAACCGGGCCCAGAAGTCGTTCATCTCCGTGAACTGCGCCGCACTCACCGAAACCCTCTTGGAGTCCGAACTCTTCGGCCACGAGCGGGGGGCCTTCACCCACGCGGTGGCCATGCGCAAAGGCCGCTTCGAACTGGCCGACGGCGGCACCCTGTTCATGGACGAAGTGGCGGAAATGTCCCCGGCCCTCCAGGTGAAGCTCCTCCGGGTGCTCCAGGAGATGGAGTTCGAGCGGGTGGGCGGCAACCGCTCCATCAAGGTGGACGTCCGGGTGGTGGCCGCCTCCAATCGCGACCTGAAGGAAGAGGTGGAAGCCGGCCGCTTCCGGGAGGACCTGTTCTACCGCCTCAACGTGGTGCACCTCCACTTGCCGCCCCTGCGCCAGCGCCAGGAGGACACGCCAATGCTCGCGGCCCACTTCATCAAGAAGTACGTGGCCGAAAACCTCCGGGGCAAGACCCGGGTCACCCCGGAGGCCTTGAAATTCCTGGTGCAGTACCCCTGGCCGGGCAACGTCCGGGAGCTGGAAAACGTCATGGAGCGGGCCGTCATCCTCTGCCACGACAACCTGATCACCGCCCAGGACCTGCCCGGGGAGCTGGCCCCGGCGGTCACCGACCCCAAGCTGGACATCGACCGCTTCATCCCGCTGCACACCCCGCTCCCCGAGGCCCTGGAGCACATCGAGGAGCAGATGATCCGCCGGGCCTTGGAAAAAAGCGGCCAGATCCAGGTCCGCGCCGCGGAACTCCTGGGCATCACCAAGAGCCTGCTGCAGTACAAATTAAAAAAATATCACCTGACGACCTAAAAATGTGGGGTGCGTTCTACGCACCGGTGGGTAGGGTGCGGACCGCGCCCCTCAATGTTGCTGGTAATAGGCGTCCAGCCTGGGTAATAAGTTGATAAATGTTGCTGGGGCTGGCCTCCGGGCCCGCCATCAACCGGGGCCAGGGACGGCCGCTCCCACCAGATGTAGGGCGCGCCCTGCGCACCATTAATTCGATTTATAGGGCGTGCCGTGCCCGCCGATTGATGGCGGCCATGGGCCGCCCTATAATTGCAGCGGAAGTATCGCAATTGCCAAAAGTTCCTTCCTTTTATACCCTCTCCCCCCCTCGGGGGGAGAGGGTGAGGGGGGAATAAGAAAAAACTTTTGGCAACGAGTATCAATCACCTGACCAACTAAGCCAAAACAGAGGATAAAGGCGTTGGTGGCACCGGCATCCTGCCGGTGCAATTCTCTAGGGTGGGCACGGCCCACCTTGTCTGCACATTGGGAGGCCCCGTGAGACCCCAAGATTTCCCCGACGACATCCGGCCCCATCTTATCCCGGCGCCGGAAGGCGAGATGGTCTACCGCTGCCTGGAGTGCGGCGCCGAGTACGGCATCACCGAGCTGCTCTACACCTGCCCGAAATGCCGGGGCCTCTTTCTCCTGGAGGACAACTTCGAGGCGCGGCTCAAGGCGCGCCCCGGGGCCTTCTGGCGGCGCCTCTTCGACCACCGCAAGATGCTCAACCTCCCTGCCCTCAAGGGCATCTTCCTCTTCTACGAACTCATCGCCCCGGTGATTCCGCTGGCCGACATCATCTATCTGGGCGAAGGCCACACCCCCCAGGTGGCCGCCAACCCCGAACTCGCCGGCGAAGTGGGGGCCGCCTTCTACTTCAAGAACGACGGCCAGAACCCCAGCGCCTCCTTCAAGGACCGGGGCATGGCCGCGGCCCTGAGCTACCTCAACTCCCTGGTGC
>JBGPBR010000048.1:0-9450 GCA_041481325.1 Desulfobaccia bacterium | reverse complement strand
GGTCGAACTGCCGCATGGCGGAGCCGGGGCAGACAAAGGCCTCGGACTCGCCCAGGGCCGCCTCGGGGGGCACCTCGGGAGCGGCCTGGGGAGCGGCCTGGGGAGCGGCCTGGGGAGCGGCCTGGGGGGCGGCCTGGGGGGCGGCATGCTGCGCCTCGTACCCCGGCGCCGGCCCCACAAATTCATCCGCCAGCCGCTCCTCAATGGTGAGCGCCCCCTGGGGGCAATCGCCCAGGCAGGCCCCCAGGCCGTCGCAGAACTTATCCGCCAGCAATTGGGCCTTGCCGTCCACAATCTGGATGGCCCCTTCGGCGCAAGACGGCACGCACAGGCCGCAGCCGTCGCATTTTTCCTGGTCGATTCGCACGATCTGACGCTTTCCCATGACTTGCTTCCTTAAAAGGTTTTCGGTTTTGGTTTCAATTTTAAAATGCCGCTTCAAATTGGTCGGGCTTTTTCTGAACTCACCCTCTGAGCTTAAGTATATTCTAATCATTTAAACCGCCACCCCCATGACTTAAGTCAAGGGAGCGGCAATTTTTAAGAACCGGCCCACCTGAGCCTGCCACTCACCAGTAATTCAAGGTCAGCACAGGCTTTCCAGCCGCACCCGGTGCAAGGCCAGTGGAGGGTGCGTCTGATGCACCAATAATGGCGCCGGAGACGCACCATAGGTAGGTAATTCAACCGCCGCCCCCGGGGCACGGTTCCCGTAAGTTTTGAGTTTCGAGCTGTGGAGCTCCGAGAATAGGGGAAAAATGTAGGGTGGGCCCGGCCCCCCAGCCTTCTTGCCAAAAATAAGCTTGGAAGAGGGGGGCACCCGCCCTACCTAAACTTTTTGGGAGTGTTACCGTAAGATACATCAGACGGAGGATTGCCCAATTTCTCGTTCCCAAGCTCTGCTTGGGGACCTCTTGTTATTGCATACAACCTATTGAAATCATCCTAATACTTTCGCCAAGCAGGAGCTTGGCAGAAAAGGTGGGTTCCCAAGCAGGAGCTTGGGAACCAGGATTCTGCAAGTCTTGAAATGCTTATTTTCTATCTTAGGTTAACTCTCTAAACTTTTTATGGTTTTATGGTGAGCCAAGGGCGCAGGCGCGACTGTCCTGAAACTCCCCGTCCCTGACCCCTAAACCACAAAATAATTGCGGCAGGCCCGGTCCAGGTTTTCCCGGCTGAGTGCAGGGGCCAGCCCATGGAAGCGGCAGTAGTCCAGGATCTGCTCCAGCAGGTCCCGGGGCTGGCAAGTGACCAGGGGGCGGCCCAGTTGCGCATAGTGCTCCTCCAGGAGATAAGCCACCGCCTCCGGGTCAAACTCCACCCCGTATTGTTGACACACCAAGCGGAAGATTTCGGTGAATTGCTCCCGGGTCACGTAGCCCACCTTCACCTTGGAGCGGATGCGCCGCAGGAAGGCGTCGTCCACCAGGGTGGACGGCTCCAGGTTGGTGGCGAAGACGATGAACTGGTCGAAGGGAATGGTGAATTTCTGGCCGGTGTGCAGCCGCAGGAAGTCCAGGCGGTTCTCCAGGGGAATAATCCAGCGGTTGAGCAGCTCCTGGGGGGTGATCTGCTGGCGGCCGAAATCGTCCACCACGAACATGCCGTTGTTGGCCTTCAACTGCAGGGGCGCTTCGTAATACTTGAGGGTGGGATTGAAGGCCAGGTCCAGCATGTCCAAAGTGAGTTCGCCGCCCACCAATACCTTGGGCCGCCGGCAGCGCACCCAGCGGCGGTCGCACCGCTCCGAACCCTGGTCCGGCAGGGGTTGGTGGGAGATCTGGTCAAAGACCCGGATGACGCTGCCTTCCACAAAAATGGCATGGGGCACCAGGACGGCGTCGTCCCAGATCTCCGCCAATCTCAGGGCGATGGTGGTCTTGCCGTTGCCCGGCGGACCGTACAGAAACAGGGGCTTGCCGCTCACCATGGCCGGGCCCAATTAGGCCAGCATCTCCGGGGCCATGACCAGGCCCTGGAAAACCTGGGCCAGGCGTTCCGGGGTCACCAGGGCGTTCCGGATGGACTGGGCCTGCACCTGGCCCCAGTAGTCCTCCAGGGTCACCGGGGCCGGGCCCACGTAGGCGTCATATTCCAGCAACTGGCCGGCCCGCCTCTTGCCCGCCTCCGACAGCGCCTGGCGCTGGGAGAAACCGGCGGCGCTCACTGCCAGGCGCATGGTGTCGGCCCCCCGCGCTTCCACGTACTTCTCCCGCCGCAGGTAATCCAGGACCCGGCTCAGGAGGCCGGGAGGCAGCTTCAGCCGGTCGCTCAGGTCCGCCAGCTGGAAGACGTCCAGGAAGAAGGCGTGCTTTAAAGTGAGGTTGGCCAGGAAGATCTCGGGCAGGCCCAACTCATCCGGGGATTGGGGTTGGGGCCGCTCCGCGGCCGAGGTCTGTAATTGGGGAGCACTGGGCATGCCGGTCCGCCTTGAGCACCTCGCTTATGGGGAAATTCGGCCAGCCGGGTCCTAAGCTTTAATTTGGGATAGCCGCGGTCAGCCTTCAGCAAAAGCAAGGATTATCAGGAGTGTCTATGACCGGATTAAATGACGCGGTTGAGGTCAATGCCAAGCATCGCCAGCAATAGCTGCCAGCTGACCGCTGAAAGCTTGAAAGGCAGCATTCTTAAAGTTTCGACGTGGCTTGCCGATAAAGCCGTCAAGTTATCGAGCTGCCGAAAGGGCAAACTCACCCGAAAGGGGAGGACGCAAAGTCTCCGACCTACAGCCTCCGGGCCAGGGTAGCGGGATTGCCGAAGTGGCCAGCCGGGATGAATCCACATCCTTGGTGAGACGGCCCCCTTTGGTGAGCTGCGAGGCTAATCCCACAAGAAGGGGGTGGTTGCCAAAGATTCCTGCCAACGAATGCCTCAAGCAGTAAAAATTTACCCCACAAAAGGAGCCACACACCATGAAAGACTTGTTTGCCAGGACTCTGGCTTTTATCCGGGATGAAGAAGGCGCCAGTTCGGTGGAATACGGCCTGCTCATCGCCGGAATCGCAGTGGCGGTCATGGGTGCCATCTATACCATCGGCACCAACCTGAACGCCAAGTTCACCTCGGTGGCCGATCAACTGAAGTAGGTCCCGATTGAACCCTTATCTAACCTTAACCGCCGCAAGGCGGCCAGGGCCGGGGGTTCCGGGTGCCGGCGCCGTTTGGCCGGGACCCGAAACCCCGGGCCTGCTCGGCCGGGGAAGTTCCCGCGGCCCCGCGGGGGCGGCGGCCGTGGAATTCGCCCTGGTGCTGCCCCTGTTTCTGGCGCTGTTGTTCGGAGTGGTGGAGTTCGGGCTCATCCTGTACGCCAAGGGCCTCATCACCCAGGCGTCCCGGGAAGGAGCCCGCTACGGCGTGGTTTACAGCCTGACTCCCAAGACCGCGGCCGACATCAAGGCCCATGTTTATCAATACCTTCAGGGGGCAGGATTTGCCGACGCCAGCCTGGATGAGATTTACGTGGACGGCGCCCAAGGGCCGTCCGGCAGTCCTTTGACCGTAAAGGTGGTGTATCCGTACCAGTTTATAGCTCTGTCCAACCTGATTGCCGACCTGGTGGGCCCGGTCAACCTGAGCGCCGAGACCGCCATGCGCATGGAGTGAGTAGAAGATGCAACGTCTGCCCCCCTGGATCTGGCTGGTGCTCATGGTGGTCTTCACGGCAGCGGCCTGGCTGGCCTGGCTCAAGACCAGGCCGGAGCCTTCCCCCGTACTGGTGGAGTCGGCCCGGGTGGTGGTGGCCAAAAAAGAGATCAGCCCCGCCACCAAGCTGTCGCCGGAGACGCTCCGGGTGGAGGAATGGCGCCCGGAGAGCGTGCCCAAGGGCTCCTTCGCCCGGGTGGAGATGCTCGATGACCGGGTGAGCGCCTATCCCTTTATGGAGGGCGAGCCTATCCTGGAAAAGAAGCTGGCCCCCCGGGGGACCTCCCCGGGCCTCACGGCCCTGTTGCCCGCCAATAAACGGGCCATGACCGTCAAGGTGGACGAGGCCTCGGGCGTCGCCGGCTTCGTGGCCCCGGAAAACCGGGTGGACGTGGTGGTCACGGTGGACAAGGGCAACTTCGGCAAGAACCCCATGTCCAAGGTGATCTTTCAGAATCTGAAAGTCCTGGGCATCGGCCAGAGGATCGAACAGCGTCCCGGGGACAAGCCTTTGGTGGTGCCCACCGTCACCCTGGAGGTGACCCCGGAAGAAGGCGAACGCCTGGCCCTGGCCGCCCAGGAGGGCCGCATCTCCCTGGTGCTGCGGGGCCAGGGCGACACCCTGATAGTGAAAACCAACGGCGCCGCAGCCTCCCGGCTGTTCGGCAGCCTGGGCGGACAGGACGAATCCCCCGTCCATCTGCCGCCCCGCAGCACCGTGGAGGTGATCCGAGGTTTAGAGCGGCAACCCGCGGACTTTTGAAAACGGTCTTTAGGTAAACCGGATAAACAGAGATTGGCCACGAGATGCGGCGGCCCGGGTTGGAAAAAGTCATTTTAGAATTAATGAGAGTTTTTTGGGGTAACCGCCATAAAAAGGCCCCCTTTTCTAAAGGGGGGGGCCAAAAACCCTGGTTTGAATGGAACGGCAATTATAGAGCGCCACCCTGGGGTTCCCGGATCTGGCTAAACAATTTTTCGGGACCGGGCCCCTGGAGCGAGCAGACAGGCAAAGGAGACGGCCATCCAATTCCAAATTTACACCCACTCGCCTGAAAACGGCGAATATTTACGGCAAGTGGTCAACTCTTCAGGGGCCGGGGAGCTGCGGTCCGTAGGCGACCTCAAGGAATTGCCCGCCCGGGGCGAGCTCGGCGCGGACGTGGTCCTCCTGGAGTACCAGGAAGACAACCCGGATCTGGACCGCTGGCTCGAGGAGACCGCGGCGGACCCCAAGAGCCCGGCCATCTTCCTGTATTTTTCGGAGATTTCCACCGCCTCCTTGGCGAAGGCCCTGCGGATGGGGGCCAGGGAATGCTTTGCCTACCCCATCGACGAGGAAGAATTCCAGGAGGCGGTGAGCCGGGTTTTCGCCCGGGCCGCCGGCAAATTGAATACCGGGGCCCCCCGCATTGTCTCCTTTCTGGGCTGCAAAGGCGGCGTCGGGACTTCCTTTCTGGCCGCCAACGCCGCCTCGTTTCTGTCCCGGGAGCGCCAGGGACAGGTGCTGCTCATCGACCTGGACCTCCAGTACGGACAGTTGGGATACTTTTTCGATATCGATCCCCAGCAGACCCTGGCCGACGCGGTGAACCACGAGCTGGACCTGGCCTACCTCCAGTCCATCCTGTACCACCGGGACCGGAATCTCCAGATCCTGGCGGCCCCCACCCGTCTGGAAGAAGGCGAAGGCATCGGCCCGGAACACGTGGAAAAGCTTCTGGGGAACCTTAAAAAGCTGCCGGGCTGCGGCTGGATCGTCATCGACGCCAGCCACCGCTTCGATGAAGTCACTCTGAAGGCGGTGGAGCTCTCCGACAAACTGATTCTGGTGACCGCTCCCTCCATTCCCGCCTTGTCCAATGCCAAAAAATTACTGGAGCTGCTGCGCCTGTTGGGCCTGGAAAAGCTGGCCACGGAGTTGTGGCTGAACGCCTGGCAGAAAGACGAGGACCTGAGCCTGGAGGAAATGGCCAATTTCCTGGGCCGGGCAGTAAGCGGCTCCGTCCGGTTCAACCACCGGGAAGTATCCCGCAGCATCAACGAGGGGCGGCTCCTGACCGAGACGGCCCCCCGCCACCCAGTGTGCCAGGACGTGAAAACCATGGTCAGCAGGATCAAGGGTGAAGAGGCCTCGGAAAACGGCAACGGCCTGGGGTGGAACTGGCTGAAAAAATTCGGAGGTCGGAAATAGACATGGGTATCATGGCGCGCCTCAAGGAGAGGACCCCCGGGGAACGGCCCGTATTGCTGCCGCCCTTCCGGGAGGACGACCAGAAGGGCCTGAGAAAGGAGATCGCCTTCAACGATCTCAAGGCCAAGATCCACTTTCAGATGCTCAACCTGCTGGACCTGGGCCGGCTGGCCGAAGCCACCGACAGCGTCTTGCATGAGGACCTGCGCAAGGGGGTCGAGATCATCCTGGCCGAGGAAAAACTGGCCCTGCCGCTGCCGGAAAAGGAGCGGCTCTGCAAAGAAATCCGGGACGAACTTCTGGGCTATGGCCCCCTGGAGCCGCTGCTCCACGACTCCAACGTCGGCGACATCCTGGTCAACGGCTTCGACAAGGTCTTCGTGGAGCGCCGGGGTAAACTGGAGCGCTCCTCCATCCGCTTCACCGACAACGCCCACCTGCTCAAAATCATTGAAAAAATCGCCTCAGGAGTAGGTCGCCGCATCGATGAATCCTCCCCCATGGTGGATGCCAGGCTGCCGGACGGCTCCCGGGTGAACGCCATCATCCCGCCCCTGGCCCTGGACGGTCCCTCCCTCTCCATCCGCAAATTCGCCAAGGTCCCCATCCGGGTCCAGGACCTCATCACCTACGGCTCCATTACCCCGGAAATCGCCCAGGTGCTGGAGGCCATGGTTAAGTCCCGTCTCAACATTATCATCTCCGGGGGCACCGGCACCGGCAAGACGGTCTTCTTGAACGTCCTCTCCAGCTTCATCCCCAATGACGAGCGCATCATCACCATTGAGGACTCCGCCGAGCTCCAGATGCAGCAGGAGCACGTGGTGCGCCTGGAAACCCGGCCCCCCAATCTGGAAGGCAGCGGCGAAGTCACCCAGCGGGACCTGGTGCGCAACGCCCTCCGGATGCGGCCGGAACGCATCATCCTGGGCGAAGTCCGGGCCGGAGAAGCCCTGGACATGCTCCAGGCCATGAACACCGGCCACGACGGGTCGCTGGCCACCATCCACGCCAATTCCCCCCGGGACGCCCTGTCCCGTCTCGAGACCATGGTCTCCATGGCCGGCCTGAACATCCCGGACCGGGCCATCCGCCATCAGATCGCCGCGGCCATCCACGTGGTCATCCAGTTGGCCCGGCTGAGCGACGGCACCCGGAAAATGATGAACCTCAACGAAATCGTGGGGATGGAAGGCGAGATGATCACCATGCAGGAGATCTTCAGCTTCGAACTCATGGGGGTCACGGAGGAGCGCCGGGTGAAGGGCCATTTCGCCACCACCGGCATCCGCCCCAAATTCATGAAACGCCTGGAAGCCATGGGCATTCAGCTTCCGGCCCAGCTCTTTCAAGAAAATGCCTGAGATCGCCGCCATGCCTGCCTATCTGCTGCTGCTGATGTTCTTGAGCGCCTTGTGCCTGGCCGCGGCCACCTACAATGTCCTGGCGGATTCGCACGGCCGCCACCAGCGGCGGGTGAGGAAGCGCCTTAACCGCCTGGAGGGTGCCATCAGCTACCAGCCGGAGGAATCCTTGCTGAGGCCGTCATCCGGCGCTTTACCCCGCCTCAATCAATGGCTGGAGCAGCGCCGGGTCTTCAGGGCCTGGCGCCGGATGCTGCTCCAGGCCGACCTGCACTGGCAGTTGTCCACCTTCTTGGCGCTGCTCCTGGCGGCCGCAGCCCTGGGCCTGGCCTTGGGCTTCCTGCGGTGGGGCCCGCCCGGAGCCCTGGCCGGCTTGCTGCTTTGCCCGGCCCTGCCCTTCAAGTTCATCGCCCTCCGGGGACGTCGGCGCCTGAAAAAATTTGAGAAACAGCTTCCCGATGCCCTGGAGCTGCTGTCCCGGGGACTGAAGGCCGGACACGCCTTCACTTCCGGGTTGCAGCTGGTGGCCGACGAAATGCCCGACCCCATCGGGGGCGAGTTCTTTAAGACCTTCAAGGAGTACAACCACGGCATGGACCTGAACACCGCCTTGCTGAACCTCTGCCAGCGGATCGACCTCAGGGACTTGCGCTTTTTCACCACCGCGGTCATGATCCAGCGGGAAACCGGCGGCAACCTGGCGGAAATCCTGGACAAGATCGCCAGCCTGATCCGGGAGCGCTTCAAGCTGCGCAACCAGATCCAGGCCCTCACCGCCGAGGGGCGCCTCTCCGGGCTGATCCTGGTGCTGCTGCCCCCGGCCACCGCCCTGGCCCTGTTTATCCTGAACCCCGATTACGTGCGGCTTTTGTGGACCCACCGACTGGGGCGCATGATGGCCGGCGGCGCCATGTTTTTTCAGCTGATGGGGCTATTGACCATCCGGAAAATCGTCACGGTCAAAGTGTAATTCTGTTTTCGGTTTCCGGTACAAGAAATGAAAATCGTCAATAAATTGCCAAGTAAAACTGGTTGACTTTAAGCTAAAGGGGGTAATCGGACCAATGCCCTTGGTGCCTATCTTCTTCGGGTTGTTGATGGCCGGGACGGCCACCCTACTGATCCTGTCCCTTCAGGGGGCTTCCCGGGTGCGGCGCCGGCTGCAATCCCAGACGAGAACCGGGTCGGGACTAATCCGGGTGGAAGAGAACCTCTCGGTGTTGCCCCGGATCCTGGTCCGGAAATGCGAGCAAAAGCTGGGAATCGAGAAGGACAGCCCCAAGTTCAAGGAGAACAAGAAAAACCTGGCCCAGGCCGGCTACCACAGCGACCGGGCCATGGCGGTCTACCTGGGGCTCCGGCTGGGGCTGGGCGTGGCCCTGCCCGTCCTGTCCCTGCCTTGGGTCCTGAACCAACCTTGGAACAAGAGCCTGGTCCTGGGGGCCCTGTATCTGCTCCTGGTGGTTGGTTACTTCCTGCCGTACCTGGTGCTGGGGCGCCTCATTGCGGGCCGCCAGAAAAAGATCCAGGAGAGCCTGCCCGACGCCCTGGACCTGATGGTGGTCTGCGTGGAGGCGGGCCAGGGCCTCAACGCCGCCATAAAGCGGGTGGCTGAAGAGATGCAGCTCAGCGATCCGGTGTTGGCCGGGGAAATCCTCCAGGTCAACCTGGAGATCAACGCCGGGGCCGAACGGGAGCAGGCCCTGCGCCAATTGGCGGAGCGCACCGGGGTGGAGGAAGTCTCGTCCCTGTGCAATATCCTCATCCAGAGCGACCGCTTCGGCACCAGCATCGCCCAGGCCCTGAAGGTGCAGTCCGAAACCCTGCGCACCAACCGGCGTCAGAAGCTGGAGGAGGTGGCCGCCAAGACCCCGGTGAAGCTGGTCTTTCCCCTGCTCCTGTTCATATTTCCCGCCATCCTGGTGGTCATCCTGGGCCCCGCGGCGATCCGCATCTCGGAAAACCTGCTGAAATAGCAGCCGATATGGGTCTTCCGGGTAGTCCTCTGCGATTGGTGTGCGAAGGCCCTTCTACCTGGCTCTATCTACGGTCTTGGCTGAAAGCTGACTGCTGATAGCTAACTTATGGGGTGGGTGCGTTTCAGGGTGGGGGTAGCGGCCGTCGCCTCCCGGTCTCCTCCCAAAGGTCCACTCTTACCAGCAAGGTACAGCCCGGGTCGGCGTAAGCCTGCCGCCATTCTTGCTCCCCCAGGAGCAAGCCATATATCCGGGAACGGCTATCCACCAG
>JBGPBR010000047.1:0-9477 GCA_041481325.1 Desulfobaccia bacterium | reverse complement strand
TTTTTTTTTTCAGTTGGGGCCAGCCGGTTTTTGGGGGGGGTACAAAAACTTTTTGGCTTTTTTTGCCCCCCCCCGGGGGTGGGGGGGGGTGGGGGGGGGGGCCAAGTTCCAGCATTGTTCCACCCCCACCCCAGCCCCCCCCATCAAGGGAGAGGGAATTTTTAAGGCCACTTAATTGTGATACAGGCCACCAGGAAGACCAGCCGCGCCGGCCTAGGCGGGAAGCCTGGGCAACCAAAGATTTACCCCAAACCGGTCTTTGGGGGCCACTTGGTGCGAGGTGCTTATGCAGACCGGCAAACTCGGGAAGGGGGCCATCATCAAGGCGCCCATCCTGGCGGCCTTCGTGGTCGCGGCCATCCTGACGGTGCGGTTTACCCCCCTTAAGACCTTGCTGACCGCGGAACGGCTGGGCAGTCTCTTGCAAGCCGCCGCCTGGTGGGCGGCCCCGGCCTTCATCCTGGTCTACGCCGTGGGGATCTGCCTCTTCATCCCGGGCACCCTGCTCACCGCCCTGGGGGCCGCGATTTTCGGCCCCTACCGGGGATTTTTGTATGTCTGGGTGGCCGCGATGCTGGGAGCCGCGGGGGCCTTTCTCATCGGGCGCTATCTGGGGCGGGAGTTCGCCGCCTCCCTGATCGCCGACCGGCTCAAAAAATATGACGACGCCATCGAACGGAACGGCTTTGCGGTGGTGCTCTATCTGCGCCTGGTATATTTCCCCTTCACCCCCATGAACTTCGGCATGGGCCTGACCAAGGTGGGCTTCCGGGATTATCTCTGGGGCACGGCCCTGGGCATCCTGGTGGGCACTTTTATCTTCACCTTTTTCATCGGGACCATCAAAGAAGTCTGGGCCGGCGGCCAGTGGGCGGACCTGCTTACCTGGAAGGTCTTCCTCTCTCTGGGGCTTTTCGTCTTCTCGCTCTTTATCCCCAAGATTATCGGCAAATTGAGAGTATGGCAGGGAATCAAGGATGGTTAGCGGGACTGCCGTTGATCATGCAAGAGCGCGTCCTGAAAGCTGCTATCCCGAATTGAGACCGCGGCCGAAGTCTCATGTAGGACCGCCAACTCGGGGTCCAGCCGTATTTGGTCGCAGGCGAGGGGCCTTGCTGGCTTTGCTACCTCAAGGCGGCAACCGGGACTTTCGCCCAGGTCTTAGATGGCATCTTTGCGCCGGATCTCCCCCCGAGAGGCTCGGCGGGTTATCGCAGCTGTTGAAGCAAATAAGAAAGGTATGTCCCAGAGCGAAAGATACCCGAAATAAGCCGAACTTGATTAAAGAGCCGGAAAGATACGTTAACCGTTGGCAAACCTTTATTGCCTGATTGCGAGCTTTGAATTGCCCCATAACAGTTAATCTCACCCAGTTTCTCTTGCGCATCTCCGGAACTGGGAGTCGCCCTTCGGGTGACGCCAGGCCGGAACCCTCCACTTAATTAATTTTTATTGACAATTCCATGATAAGCTATCAATAATCCGTTAATCTCTATTGGGTTCGGTCGATTAAAAGTTATTGGTTAAAATTTTTTGCCTTACGTTCAACAATTTGCACACTAACGGTTTGATGGGGGGCCAGGTTTTCTATGCGGATACTGCTGATTTTTTATCTAGGCTATAAAAAAGGGAAAATAGAGGATGGTCCTGATTGTCCCGGGAATTCCAGGGGATTCCCTGAGGCTAGAATCAGCCATTCCCTGATTGTCTTTCTCTGAAAACTCGGTGAGTATCCAACAAATGATCCGACCTTAATGGGTTAGAATCTGA
The DNA here is from genome assembly GCA_041481325.1 of Desulfobaccia bacterium. Classification (GTDB taxonomy): domain Bacteria; phylum Desulfobacterota; class Desulfobaccia; order Desulfobaccales; family 0-14-0-80-60-11; genus DASWLF01. Next base: position 7,707 of record JBGPBR010000047.1, on the reverse strand, counting down.
TTTACGGCAATAATTTTTTCGATATAATGACAGCAGGGTGGCAGGCACAAATATTGTAATAAATAAACTAGTCGAGGGATTATGAAGGCGCTTCCGAGGAAAATGCTGGCTTTGGTCATTGTAGGGGTTTCCCTGGCGGCGGTTTGGGGATGTGCGCCGGGGATAAGTTCCGTCACCGCAGTCCAGGCCGGGGCGGCGCAGGCGACGCCGCCGGACCAGGAAAAATATCTGTTGGGACCGGAAGATGCCGTGGAAATTTCGGTCTGGAAAGAGCCGGAACTCACCAAGCAATTGGTGGTGCGCCCGGATGGCAAGATCACTTACCCGCTGATTGGCGAGGTCAAGGCCGAGGGGCTGACGGTCAATGAACTGCAAAAAGAGATCAGCAAGCGCTTGGAAAAATACGTGACGGACGCCAACGTCACCGTAATCCTGCTGAAAGCCCAGCATTACAAGATCTTCGTGACCGGCAAGGTGAACCGGCCGGGGGATTTTATCGTGGGCAGGCCCACCAATGTGATGCAGGCCATTGCCATGGCCGGCGGCCTGACCCCGTTCGCTTCCCCGGGTTCCATCGCGGTTCTGCGCCACGTGGGGGGGAAGGAGGAGGTCTATCCTTTTAACTACAACCAAGTGGCCCGGGGGCGGTCCTTGGAGCAGAACCGTACCCTGGAGCCCGGGGATGTAGTGGTAGTGCCCTAAATAATTTGCAGGGGGAGCAAGATTTATGGGCACCAGGTCCTTGATGGGACTGGCACTCCTTTTGCTAGGAGGGTTGGGGGCGCAATTTGCGGCCGCGGCTGATTTGTCGGTGGTTCCCACGGTGGAAATGCGAGGTGAATACGACAGCAACCTTAACTTTATAACCAGCGGCCCCCGGGTTAAAGACTATATTTTTACCCTGGCCCCCAGCGCGGAGTTCAACTATGCGACTGAAGCCAGCCAGCTTCAAGGCCGCCTGGGGCTGACGGGCATGCATTATCTAAACAACCCCCAAATCGACCACGTTGATCAGAACTATCAGATAAACGGCAATTATGCCGCCACCTCGCGCCTCAGCTTCCTGATCAAAACCGCGTACATCGTCGATAGCACCATGCAGCAGGAATTAAGCACTTCGGGGTTGATCATCGGCCGCACTCCCAGGCAATCCATCCTGGCAAATCCGGGGTTTTCCTATGCCCTGACCGAGCGGCTGTTGGCCACCGTGACCTATAATTTCAACCAGGTGCATTACTCGGAGGCCGCCTATCAAAGTTATAACTCCAATCAGGTCAACCTGCGTTTCGATTACGCTTTCAAGAATCAGAAGACCACCCTGATCAGCAATGTGGTGGCCGGGCAAACCGTTTACTCGGCCGACAATTCCTTTCGCTCTCTGGGAACCTACCTGGGGTTGAACCAAAAATTCTCCGAACGATGGGAAGCCACCCTGATGGCAGGCTTAAACTTCACCCAGCTGGAATTTGCCACCCAGACCCTGGATTTTTCCCAATTTCCATTTTTCATTCTGGTCCGGACGACCCCGCAGAAAGAGTCGGCGGTTACCCCCTATGTGTCATTGTTCACCACCCGCTACTGGGCCAGGGCCAGCATCACCGGTGGCTACAGCCGGGACCAGTCTCCCTCGGCCTATGGCGGGGTCAGCCAGGTAAACCGGATCAATCTCTACTTCAAGTACGATTTCACCGAACGGTTGGTGGGGAATTTATACGCGGATTATTATCGGACCGATAACACCTCCGAACAAAGCAACATTAAAGATCAAGTTTATCAAATCAGCCCTCAAGTTACTTATCGGTTAACGGAACAGTTGTCGCTGACCCCGGCCTACCGCTTCGGATACCGGCAAGACCTGGCTTCCGGGACAAGCGGCAACCGGCACAACGTCTGGCTCTTTTTGACCTATTCTTATCCCATCCATCGCCGGTGGTGAGATCCACGATGGGGGACCAGGCAGCTTCTCATGGTTTGGAGGCGGTTGCCGATAGTCATAAAAAAATGTAAAAAAACAATAATTACCATCCGAGGTTGATAAGCACCATGCCAGCAGAATCAAAAGACATCCGCGATTATTGGGGTATCCTGAAGGCCAGGAAAAAATTCTTTATTATCCCGGCCTTGTTAGTGTTTCTGGTCCTCAGCGCCATCGCGGTGCTGATGCCCGCGGTTTACCGGTCGAGCTCCACCATTCTCATTGAAGAGCAGCAGATTCCGGCGGATTTCGTGCGCTCCACGGTCACCGGCTTTGCGGACCAGCGCATCCAGAGCCTTACCCAGCAAATCCTGTCCCGGGTTAAGCTCTGGGACATCATTCAGAAATTTGATCTCTACTCCGAAATGAAAGAGAAATACACCCGGGAAGAGATTTTGGAGGATATGCGGCGTGACATTAGACTAGATACCATCAGCGCCGAAATGGCGGAGCAGACAAACCCCCGCCGGAAACAAGCCGCGGGTCCTCGTCCCGGACAGGCGATTACCATTGCCTTTTCCATCTCTTACCAGGGAAAAAGCCCTGAAACCGTCCAGAAGGTGGCGGGGACTCTGGCCTCGTTGTACCTGGAAGAGAATCTCAAGATTCGGGAAGCCCAGGCCAAAACCACCACGAAGTTTCTGGAATCCGAATTGAAGGAGCTGACCGAGCGCATCCGGGTGCAGGGGGAAAAAATCACCAAGTTCAAACAGGAGCACGAAGGAATTACCCCGGAGCTTTACCAGTTCAACCTGACCCAGGCAGACCGGTTGGAGAGCGAGGTCAAGCAATTGGATAATTCGATCCGGGCCGCGGAGGATCGGAAAATCTATCTGGAGGGCCAGTTAGCCACGGTTAAACCGGATACCCCCATTATCAGTTCTTCGGGGGAGCGGGTCATGGACCCCCAGTCCCGCCTGCGGACTCTGGAGGTGGCCCTGGCCGACCTGCAATCCAAGTTCGCCCCCGACCATCCTGATATCCGCAAGACCAAGCGGGAGATCGCCGAACTGGAGAAGCTGGCGGGCACCCAAGGCGGCGGCGCCGCCATCAAGCGGCAGAAGCTCACCCAGCTCAAGGCGGAACTGGCCCAGAAACAGGGAAAATATTCCGATGACCATCCTGATGTCAAAAAGCTCAAAAATGAGATAGCCCGCCTGGAGCAAGAACCGGCGAAGGCGGACGCCCCCAAGAAAGTGACCGAACCCGAAAATCCCGCCTACATCAGCCTTACGGCCCAGGTAGAGTCCGCCAAGAATGAAATTGCCTCCTTACAGAGACAGCGGGCCGCGGTGAAGGAAAAGTCCGAGATGTACCACCGCCGGCTGGAGCAGACCCCGCAACTGGAGCAGGAATACCTGGCCTTGACGCGGGACTACGGCAACGCCCAGGCAAAATATCAGGAGGTGTTGAACAAGATTCTGGAGGCCCGGATTTCAGAGGGGATGGAGGAGCATCAGAAGGGTGAGAAGTTCACGCTTATTGATCCGGCGAGCTACCCCGAAAAACCTATCAAGCCCAACCGGTGGCTCATCGTCATGATGGGGGTGATCCTCGGGTTGGGTGCCGGCCTTGGGATGGTGGCCATGGCGGAAAATCTGGACCATTCGGTGAAGACCGCGGATGAGCTTTCCCTCCTCACCGGTCTGCCGGTATTGGGGTCCATATCCAGGATCCGGACCGGGGAGAACGTGATCCGGGCCAGCCGCAAAAAGAGGCTCATCTGGACCACCATGGGGCTTACCCTGGTGATCGGGTTGCTCCTGTTCCATTTTCTCTATATGGACCTCTGGGTGTTGACCGCCAGACTCTTGCGCCTGGCGCACAAATACTCCTGAGCACCTTTGTCTGACAACTTATGCAATACCAAAGAGGAAGCCGCCTTGAGTTTTATCGATAAAGCACTGGAACGGGCCAAGGAACTCAACAAGAAGAAAGCGAAAGCCGAACCGTTACCCTTTCCCGGCTCGGGGGAACTCGCCCCGGAGAAGCCCCAGGCGGGTTCGGCCCACCACCCCGAATTGGAGATGGTGCCCCCGGAGATCTCCTATACCGTCACCCGCACCGTGGCCGTAGACCAGGAGACCATGCGCCGGAACCGGCTGATCGTCTGGGGCGAGGAAGGCGATTCCCTGGTGAGCGAGGGCTATAAGGTATTGCGTACCCATATCCTGCAGCGCACCAAGACGGAAGGCCGCAACACCCTGATGATTACCAGCCCGTTGCCCAATGAAGGCAAGACCTTGACGGCCATCAACCTGGCCATCAGTATCGCCCAAGAGGTGAATCAGACGGTGCTCCTGGTGGATGCGGACTTGCGGAACCCGTCGGTGAACCGCTACCTGGGGATAAAGTCCAGTGAAGGGTTGGTGGACCACTTAACCGCAGGCGTTCCCCTCAGCGAGCTGATGATTCACCCGGAGGGGTTGGCCAAGCTGGTGCTGCTGCCCGGGGGCCGGCCGTCGGGCCGGGCCGCCGAACTCATCAATTCTCCCTTGATGCGGGAGCTGGTGCAGGACCTGAAACATTACTACCCCAACCGCTACGTCATCTTCGACCTGCCCCCTCTGTTGACGTATGCAGACGCCCTGGCCTTTGCGCCCATAACGGACGGCATAATCGTGGTGGTGGAAGCGGGGAAGACGGCGCGGGAAGACATCGAACGGTGTCAGAAGATGCTGGAAAAATTTCAGCTCCTGGGTTTTGTGCTCAATAAAGTGGAAACCAGGCGGCAGGATTTCTACTACTACCCACAGCAGAAAGAGAACTCCGGCAAGAAGAAATTTAGGCTGCCGTTTTTCAAATAAGTGAACCTATGTACGAAGACTTTTACGGACTGAAAGAGCGCCCGTTTACCCTGCTGCCGGACCCGGATTTTTTGTATCTGAGTCCGCAGCACAAGCTGGCCCGGGCTTACTTGGAGTACGGCATCAATCAGCGGGTGGGTTTTGTGGTGCTCACCGGGGAGGTGGGAACCGGCAAAACCACCTTGATCAAGTCGCTCTTGAGGTCCAAGGAGAGAAACCAACGCCTGGGAGTCTTGTACCAGACTTCGGTGGCGGCCGAAGACCTGCTGGAGCTGCTCCTGAGGGAGTTTGAGGTCCGGGGCCACCACAACAGCCGCACCGCCCGGCTGGCAGCCTTCAATCAGTTTCTGCTCACCGCCTACGGCCGGGGAGAGCACGTCGTCCTGCTGGTGGATGAGGCCCAGAATCTGGGGCCCGGAGCCCTGGAGGAGATCAGGCTGCTTTCCAACCTGCAGACCGACAAGGAGCCGCTGTTACAGGTAATCCTGGTGGGCCAGCCCGGGTTGCGCGACCGGCTGCGGCACCCGGCCCTGAGGCAGTTGGCCCAGCGGGTGGCGGTGCATTACCACCTGGGCCCGTTGAACCAGGAAGAAACCAAGGAATACATCAACTTTCGCCTGGCCCGGGCCGGCGGCAGCGGCATCTTCATGGAATCGGCCCTGGACCGGATCTATGAGTACACCCAGGGGGTTCCCCGGCGGGTGAACGCCTGGTGTGACCTGGCCCTGGTGGCGGGCTTTGCCGAGGGGCGCCGGGAAATTGACGGCGAATTCATCGCCACGGTATTCACCGCCCAGGGAGGCGGTCTGGAGGGGGCGGAAACCGCGGAAGGCCCAGGCTCCGAAGAGTTGCTGACCTTGCCGGCAACCTCGCCGGGCTTGCGGGCTTCCGACAACGGCCTGGCGGCCGCGGTGGGAGAACTGTCAGCGCGGCTGACCAGGTTGGAGGGGTTGGTCCTGGAAATGACCAGTCAACTGGTACCTATGATGGTGAAGGTATTGGAAAAACCGGTGCCAACCGAGCTACCCCAATTGCCGACCGACCTCGTTACCGCCCCCACTACCCGCACAGAACACCAAGCAGACCTCGAGGAATTGCCCCAAACTCCAAAGAGGCGGTGGTTTAGTTTCCGAAAAGCATAGGACCCCATGGAGGCCCTTGGACCGGCTTTAGGAGCTTAAGGAACGTGCCGGTGAGACCTGGCGATTAAATAATTGCATTGGAGGGTCCCACGCCGGGACTAAATTGATTAACTTCTCACAGGGCTTAAGTGGTGAACCTCAAAAATAGATCCTTCCCCCTCAGCGGAATTCTCGGCGCCTTGCTGGTAATCGCCCTGATTTGGGCCTACTGGCCAATCCTGGCAAGATTGGCTGACCAACTGCTCACGGACGAAGACTACTCCTTCGGGCTGTTGCTGCCGTTAGTGAGCGGCTACATCGCTTATTTGAAATGGCCGGAGATTCGCCGGGGTCCGTGGCGGCCGTCCTGGATGGGGGTGGCGGTTCTGGCAGCGGGAATGGGCTTGTATATTCTGGGAGGACTGACCACTGATCTTTATACTCCCAGCGTCTCTTTCGTGGTGTCTCTTGGCGGCGTGCTAATGCTTTTCGGCGGCTGGCGGCTGGTCCGCCTCCTGGCCTTTCCGCTGCTGTTGCTGTTCCTCATGATTCCGCTGCCGCAATTCATTATCCGCCAGCTCACCCTGCCGCTGCAATTGGTTTCTTCCCGGCTGGCCACCGAAACCTTGCAACTGGTAGGGATCCCGGCGGTCCGGCAAGGCAACATCATTGACCTGGGAGTCCGGCAGCTACAAATCGTCTCAGCCTGCAGCGGCTTGCGGTACATCCTGGCCCTGACGGCATTGGGAATCATTTTCTGCTATTTTTACCAGCGGCGCCCCTGGAAGATCGGGGTCTTGCTGCTAGCCCTGCTGCCGGCCGCCATCTTGGCCAACGCCTTGCGGGTCGCGGGCATGGGCATCTGGCCCGTCCTGCAGGCGGTGGGATTCTGGCACAGTTTCTCGGGCTGGCTCATCTTTATCTTCTGCTTCGTCTTCTTGTCGTTGCTTAATTGGGGTCTCAACTATCTGCAACCCGAAGCCCCAGGAGAATCCGCCCCCGCGGCTCCGGCGGCAGGTCCGGCCGGCGCCGGCCTGAAGTCTCCTACCCCTTATCTGGCCGTGGCCCTGGCGCTAGTGTTGGTTGCCGGCTTTTTGGGACAAGCGGTGGGCAGGATTCCTCCGGTGCCGCTGCTCCAGAGCTTTGACAAGTTTCCCTTGCAAATGGGCCCCTGGCAAGGAAAGCGGTCTTACATCGACGCGGAGATGTTTAAGGCCACCGGCGCCAGTACTTATCTGGACGCCAGGTTTTATGATCCAACCCAGGGCCAGGTGTCGCTGTGGATTGCGTACTATGAAAACCAGAGGGGCGGCGGCTCCGTCCATTCGCCCTTTTCCTGCCTCACGGGCAGCGGCTGGAGCATGGTCGAATCCGGGATAACCGATCTGGCTCCCGGGTTGCCGGTGCGGTTTATGGTGATGGAGCAAGGCGGGGCCAAACATTTAATCTATTACTGGTATCTCCAGCGAGGCCGCTGGCTGACCAGCGAGTATCTCAACAAATTTTATCTCGGCTACGACGGCCTGTTCAACCGCCGGGCCGACGGGGCCCTGGTCCGCCTCATGACGCCCGTGGATGCGGATGTTAAACCGGCTCAGGAACGTCTCAATGCCTTTGCCAAGTTCCTGGTCCCCGCGCTCCCCCAATTTATGCGATACTGAGGACCCTGAAAGAGTTAAGTAATATCCCATACTCATATACTCATAGGCAAAAAACCGGCGTCACATCTTGAGGTCTTTGAAGGAATGAAGGTTTGGATGGCGTGGCTGCAGATCAAGCTATTATTGATCATTGCCCTCGGTTG
>JBGPBR010000046.1:0-9535 GCA_041481325.1 Desulfobaccia bacterium | reverse complement strand
CCCAGGCCCCAGGCCCCCAGGGTGGGGGACTCCCAATCGTCCTCCACGAAGCGGATGTCATGGTCCAGGGGGTCCAGTCCCAGGGCCCGGAGGCTGTCCAGGTACTGCTCCTGGATGTCCTTGGGGGAGGGCTTGAGGATCACCTGGTACTGGTAGTAGTGCTGCAACCGGTTGGGGTTTTCGCCGTAGCGGCCGTCGGTGGGGCGGCGGCTCGGCTCCACGTAGGCCACGTTCCAGGGCTCCGGCCCCAGGACCCGGAGCAGGGTGGCGGGGTTGAAGGTGCCGGCCCCCACCTCGATGTCGTATGGTTGCTGGATGACGCAGCCCCGGTCGGCCCAGAAGCGCTCCAGGGTCATCAACAGCTCTTGAAAAGTCATGCCGCCTCTCCTCCGGAGGTAAAAAATATCTGCATAAACTACCAGTTAAGGCTGGTGTTGTCAAGGTGTGGAAGGGGGGCTCGGCGCCGGGTCCGCCACATTTAATCCGACCATTTCCTTGAGATATAATATAAACTTCCCGGGCCGCGGCAGAATGAGCCAACAATCCCCTTGACGGCCTCGAGTCCGCGGGTTATATGAAGGCCATAGGCACGTAGCTCAGGGGGAGAGCACTACCTTGACGCGGTAGGGGTCAGGGGTTCAAATCCCCTCGTGCCTACCAGGAATTTTAAGGGGTTGCGGTCCGAGGCTGTGGCCCCTTTTTGCTTTTTGTGACCATTTAGTGACCGGTTACTCCAAAAATCGCATTTTCCAACCGGCCGGCGGCTTCCTGATTGGTGGGCTTCATCAGGTGGGCATAGACATTCAAGGTTGCGGTGGGGCTGGAATGCCCAAGCTGGCTTTGGATATATTTGATATTTTCTCCTTGGGCGATTAATAGGCTGGCATAAGGGTGGCGAAGATCGTGCAACCGGATAGCCGGGCAACCTGCCGCCAGGAGTGCCGGACCGCGCTGCTATGGTTTTTAAGAAAATGCTTTTTGGGCCAGGTAGAAGGAACCTGGTTCCGCATTACCGGTTGCCACCACCACCCGGTCGCGGCCTTCGGCTTTTGCGAGGTACAGGGCATTATCCGCCGCCCGGATCAAATCCTCCCCGGTGGCGCCTTGGTCCGGGAAGACGGCCACCCCCAGAGACATGGTGGTGGGATTGATATATTGGCCCCGATGCTGGATTTGCAGCTCTTTGACGGCCTGCCGCAATTTTTCGGCGCGGCCCAAGGTAACCTCTGAGGACGCTCCCGATAAGATCAACAAGAACTCCTCGCCGCCATAGCGGCAGGGAATATCTTCCTCCCGACAATGGGTCTTAATTAAACTGCCCACCGCGCTCAGCATGGCATCGCCGCCTTCATGGCCATGGGTGTCGTTATATTCCTTAAAATGGTCCAGGTCCATCATCACCACCCCCAGGGAAGAGCCCAGGCGTTTGACCCTATGTAACTCACGTTCCAGGGTCTCTTCCAGATAGCGGCGATTGAACAGGCCGGTGAGGGGATCACGGATGGCCTGGCTGCGCAGGGTCTCTCGCAGTTTCAGGTTGGCCAGGGCCAACGCCATGCCCTCGCCTAAGGTGGCGGCGATATGCACGGTAGGTTCCTTAAAGTCTGACGGGATAAGGCCGGTGGCTTGCAAATGCAAAATTCCCATGGCCTCGCCCTGGGCCATCAGGGGCACACACAGGTAACCCGCCTGGAGGGGTTGGGGGACATGCCGACAGGACATCTCGGCGACGGGATCATTTACCAGGTGCAGTCGGCCCCGGCGCAGGGCCCAGCACTCATCCGGTGCGAACACCTTCTCCAAAACGAGAGATTTACCCCAGACGACCACCTCCTGGAAGAGGTTCTTGGAATTATTGAGCATATAAAGCGCCCCGCCGGCAAGGGTTGGGAAGAACTTGGGCATGAAGTTCCTGATGACCTGGTAAGCCTCCTCGGAAAACTGGCAAGCCTGGAGTTCATCGCCCATTTCATTGAGCAGGGTCATCTGGCGGTTGCGTTCTTCGGTTTCGGCCACCATGCCCCTGAGGTTGTCATTGAGCCGGGCCAGCGCCTCCTCGGCCAGCTTGCGCTCGGTGATCTCTTCATAGATACCCAGAACTCCAAAGACTTCGCCATTGGGCATTTGCAACGGGACTTTGCTGGTACTCAGCCAGATCGCGGCGCCGGTGGGGGTGGTTTGCGGCTCGATTTTGTTAATCTTGGGGCGGCGGGACTCCATGATTTGGCGATCATCAGTCCTGTAGAGGTCCGCTTGTTCCTTCCACCCCATGGCAAAGTCGTCCTTGCCCAGAAGCTGCTGCGGATGACTGAGGCCTGCATCACGAGCGAACAGGGTGTTACACCCCAAATAGCGAAGATCACTGTCCTTCCAGAAAACCCTGAGGGGGACCGATTCTATAATTAATTGCAGGGTGTTTCTGGATTGCTCGAGCTGCTGGGCGGTCTCCTGTAATTCCCGATAATTCTTAGATAACGCCTCTTCCGCCGCCTTGCGCTCGGTGATATCCCGGAATACCCCCACGGCCCCCACCAGGACACCATTTTCCCTTATAGGGGTGGTCACATATTCCACCGGGAGGAGTTGGCCTGCCTTGGTCCAAAATAGATCATCAACCACCCGCTGCACCTCTCCGTACCTGATGGTGCGATAGATGGGACATTCTTCGGTCGGGTAGCGGGTCCCGTCCGCTTTCTGGTAATGGATAATCTCATGGATTTTCTGACCCAGCAATTCCCCCGACTCATATCCGGTCATTTCCAAAGCCGCCGGATTGATAAAGGTGGCGTTCCCCTCCTGGTCCAACCCAAAGATGCCTTCCCCGGCGGAGGTCAAAATCATCTCGTTCTGCAGCCGCAGCCGTTCCAGGGCCGCCTCGGTCCGCCGGCGCAGGGTGATGTCGATGCCGGTGCCGATGACATACTGCACCGTGCCGTCGTCTCCCAGCAGACAGGTGTTGGTCCAGCTGATGAGCCGGTGGCTGCCGTCAGTGCCCACCCAATAACCTTCAAAACAGGAAGGGAAATTGCCGCCCCGCAATTGCTGAAAAATGGTCTTGGCCGGCTCTATCTCTGCAGCCGGCAGGAGGAGATCCCAAACCTGCTTGCCCCTCACCTCGTCGAATAGATAACCGGTGGCGAATTCACAGGCGTGGTTGAAGCGGACGATGCGTCCCTCCGGGTCCAACACCACCACCAGGGCCCCCACGGTTTCCAGGAGGGCGGAGATAAAGTCCCGCTCTTTCTTCAGGGCCTCATCCATGGCCTTCTGTTGGGTGATGTCGGCAAAAGTGCCGCTGACGTAGTCAATACTGCCGTCCTGAGCTAGAACTATCTTGCCTCTGTCCCGAATCCATTGAACCGCGCCCGATTGCCCCTTGATGCGGTACTCTCGCACAAAGGATCTGTCGCTCTTCAATGCCTGCTTAAACGCTTCACCTACCCCCTCCCGGTCCTCCGCCAGGATAAGATCCAACCATTTAAGCCGCCGGGTAGTAAAATCCTCCAAAGGGTAACCGGTAAGTTCTTCAATCTTGTCGTCAAAGAAGTCCACCGTCCAATCCGCGTATCCTTTATAGACCATGGCCGGGACATCGGTTACCAACAGGCGGTACTTCTGCTCGCTATCCCGCAGGGCGTCCTCCGCCCGCCGGCGCTCGCTGATATCGGTTCCCGTGCCGATAAGGTACGGCGTCCCGTCGAACATGACGCGCCGGCCGATGAAGATATAGGGGGTCCGGCCGCCGTCTTTGGAGACCAGGTCCGCTTCCACTGCGGCTTCTCCCTTGACAAAAACCTCCCGGATTCTCTCTTCGACCTTCGTTTTATCTTCGCCGCTAAATAAATCCAGCGGGTGCATCCCGGCAACCTCTTCGGCCGAGTAGCCGGTGGCTCGCTCGAAGTTCTCGTTCCAACGTAGAAATCTTCCCTGCTGATCAAAGAGATAAAAAATGCCCGGGAGACTATCGATGGTCGTATCCGCGAGAATCTTCTCATTCAGGACATTGGCTTCGATCTGCTTGCGGTGGGTGATGTCCCGGACAAAAGCCCACAACCCGGCGGGATGTCCTGCGGCATCCCGGACCAGGTAGGTTTGCAGCTCCACCGGGAATACGGTCCCGTCTTTGCGGCGGTACTCTTTCTCATAAAGGTCTGAATAGCCCCTCTTAAATACTTGCTCTTCATTGATCCTTGCTGCTATCGAACTCCACCTTTCCGGGGTGATATCGAGGTACGTCAGGCGGTACAGCTCTTCCGGGGAGTACCCCAGCATCTGCTGAAACGCGGGGTTGAACTCGACTATGGTTCCTTGCAGGTTCACTGCTACTATGCCTTCGCCCAGTTTTTCATACAATTCCCGATACTTTCGTTCGGTTCTCTGGAGGCGGGCGGTGGAGTCAATGGTCAGACCGATGATAGTCATAAGGCCGATCACCACAAAACATAATAGCAAGGTGACGGTGATGCCCATGAGCCGGCCAATAATGACGGGATGCATAGGGCTCAGGATGACCACGGACCAGTCCTCCCAGGGAAATGGTTGGCGCAGGGCCAATAGACGCTTTCCCTGGAACAGAAGCTCCATCCGGTCCACTGGTTCTCGAGCCAAGATGGACTTGAATGGGCCTGGCCCGAACTGGCGGGAGGATATCAGTATCTCCTGGGTCGCCGGGGCCAGGGGCCACAGGTTGTTCAGGACCATTTCCGGCCGGTTGGCCATGATTACCATCCCGTAGTAGTCAATGACAAACCCCACGGTCTGCGGCGTAAAGAACCCCTCCACCTCACCGATGGGACGTGTGAAGACCGCGACCCCGGTGATCTTCCCGGTGCGATCCTGAACCGGGTAACTGGCGTAGTAGCCCATTTGTTTGGAGGTCACCCCCAGGGCCCAGTAGCGGCCGGGCGATCCCTGGGCGGCCTGCTGAAAGTAAGGACGGTAGGCATAGGATTCCCCCACGAAACTGTCGGGCTGGCGGCGGTTGGAAGAGGCGATGGTCACGCCCTTGGTGTCCATCAGATAGCAGACGGATTGAGGAAACGCTTGGCTGTAGCGGTCCAGAACCTCGTTGGCCTCTTGAACCCTCCTGGGTTGCCCGGTTGCCAGGGCGGAGACCAGCCCTCGCGAGCTGGACATCAACGCCGCGAGCTGGTCGGTTTCTGCCATTTTATCCAACATCACGCTCTGCAGGAGTTCTCCATTATGCTTCTGCTCGCCTCTTATCCCTTGGAGGGCGCTACGGCCTAAATGCTGGGTCAGGAGCCAGCCGCCGACTAACAGGATGATCACCCCGGCCACGGCTCCACACGCCAGATTGCGTACCCAGACCCGAATGCGGGGCTCGGTTTCCTGGGTCAGGGAGGCTTGGATCAGGAGACCGAGCCAGGCGCTGATCCAGAGGGCCAGCAAGCCCTTCACCAACTGGATGGGCAGGCCGGTCATCGTCAGGAATGATTCCGAGTTGAGTTGGGCGGCGGGGAACAAGGGCGCCGGGGTAACCACCAGGTTGGTCAGGGCATAACCAAGCATTCCCAGGGCCGCCCCTTGCAAGGCCATTCTCCCAGCCCCGGTGGCTTGGGAGGCAAAATAGAGCGCCCCAGCAGCCCAAAGACCGCCCCCAAATCCCAGAACATAGCGGCTAACCGCGGCAAATCCGGCAAGGCCGGCAAAAAAACCCCACAGGGAAATGCCCAGAAGCGCCGCCAGGATCCAGCGGCCGGGACCGCGGCCTCGCAGGGTGAGGGTGCCGGCCCGCCCAAATTCCACCAGAAAGATAAAAGAGCCGGTGGCCAGAACCAGCCTTGCCAGGTTAAGGACGGGGTCACTCCCCAGAACCAGGGTCAGCAGACTCAGTAACTCGTTTACTCCATGGGCGGCTCCGAACAGCCCCAGCCACATCCAGGGGAGCCGGCGCCGCGGGTCCCGGTTCAGATAAAGACAGATGGGCGCCAGGAGCATGAAGGAGAGCCCATAGAAGAAGAAAATATAATCCATCTGGCCCTTGAAAAAGTCCGGCATCATCGGCTACTCTTGTTGCTGGCAAGGGGGGCGAACCATCTTGAGATGCTCAGGTTACCCCTCCAATCTAAACCCCTTCTCGGTAAAAAGCCTGACGCAAGCATCCACTACCTCAGGATCATAAAGTCTACCCTTATTCTTGGTGATCTCATCCAGGGCCACCTCGATCCCCCAGGCCGGCCGATAAGGCCGGTGCGAGGCCATGGCCTCCACCACGTCGGCCACTGCCAGGATTCTGGCCTCCAGGACAATTTCAGGGCCGGCAAGACCCCTGGGGTATCCTGAGCCATCCAGCCGCTCGTGGTGCTGCCTCACGGCCTCGGCCACGTCACAGGGGAAGTGGATCCCCTTGACGATGTTATAGCCGACCTCGGGATGGGCCTTGATGAGATTAAATTCCATCTCAGAAATTTTACCCGGCTTGCTGAGGATTTCCGCCGGTACCGACATCTTGCCGATATCGTGGAGTTGTCCGGATATTCCCAATGCCCTGATCTGATGCTCAGGCAACCCCATCTCCCGGGCAATGGCACAAGCCAGTTGGGCCACCCGCTTCTGGTGGCCGGAGGTATAGGGGTCGCGCGTTTCTGAGGTGGCTGCCAGGGCTGATACGGTTTCTTCTAAGGTCCGCTGTAATTTCCCATAGCTCTTTCGTAATTTTTCTTCGGCCTGCTTCATCTCGGTGAGGTCGGCTATGAGGTGGACCACGCCGATAAGCTCGCCGGCCTGGTTCAGAATGGGGTCCGCGGTCACATGCAGCCATCGGTCGCCCCAGGCAAGTGTCAGGGTTTCCCGGTGGCGGCTCTGCTGCAGGCGCACCACCGGACAATCAGCGATGGGCCCGGCCGTGCCGTGGATAGCTTCCCAGCAGGGGCGGCCGATGATGTCGGCAAGGGGTTTCGCCGCCAGGTCCGCCGCGGCCCGGTTGCATTGCAGGATGTTGCCCTCTAGGTCCAATAAAAATATGGCGTCGCCGATGGTGTCGAAGGTGGTGCGCCATTGGGAAGCCGCGGTGATTAGCCCCTGCTCCGCCCGCCGGCGGTCCACGATTTTCCACACCGCATCCGTCAACAGGGTTAATTGCCGGACATCGGCTTCAACGTAAGCCGTTTCCTTATTGGCCACTGCCATCACCGCGACCATCCGGTCTCCGCTGAACACGGGTATGGTCAAGTACTTGTAGAGCTTGGCATGACCTTCGGGATCCCCCTGCTTTAAGGGATGAGGCGCCAGGACCTCGTTGACCATAATGGGCCGGGCTTGGCGGACGGCTTCACCCCAGATGCCGGTTTTTTCAAGTTCATCAATGGATTGATATTTAACCAGCGAACCTTCCGTTATTACTTCTTTAGACCAGGTGTTAAGGGTAAATTGCTTCTTTTCGGCGTCGTAGAAATAGATAAAACCGATTTTGCTGCTCGTCAGGGCAATGGCTTCATGTAAGGCCAAATCCAGCAGGTCCTGGATTGATTCGGGTTCGTATTGAGAGATTCTGAGCAGGCTTGCAAACCGCGCCTCGTTGAGTTTGATTTCATGCTCGGCTATCTTCCGTTCGGTGATGTCTCGAGCCGCGCTGAGAATTAACTGCCGACCAGCCAGATTAATAGTGCGGGCATGGATCTCCACCGGCATCACTGACCCGTCTTTCCGGAGATGGGCCGATTCGAAGGTGATCTCGCCTTTGGCCATCAGGTCATTAAGGAGCGATCCTCTCACGCCGGCAAACTCCGGGGCGATCAGCACCGAGAGATCTTTGGCCAGCAATTCCTCTTTCTCATAGCCCCGGTCCTTGTAGGCAGCTTCGTTCAGATAGAGAAAATGGCCATCCAGGTCATGTAAGAAGATGGAATCACTGACGCCATCCAGCAGCCGTTCTTTTAATGTCAATTCCTTTTCCGCCTGCTTGCGATCGGTGATGTCGCTCATGGCGGTGCGGCAGCGACGCCCAGCAGGTTCCACCTCTCCCGGAGCCGCAATGCCCTCCGAGGCGACATGCAGGGAGGAGCCGTCTGGGAGCGGGAGCTGCAGGTCGCAGGTCTGTTGGCCCCCCGTCTCGAACCCCTTCTGTAAGTGGGCCCGGAACGCCTCCCGAAACTTCGGCGCCAACCACAGGTGAAAAGGCTGATCGATCAACAAGCCCCTCTTCACTCCCAGTAAATCGGCCCCGGAGAGATTCACCCGGATAATCTTCCCTTTGCGGCTATCGCCGGGCAGGTGCGTAAAGAACTTCTCAAATGCCTCCAGGCCCCCGGCGGACGCGCCCAGGCCGACGATGAAGAACCCGCTGCCGGTCGAGTTCTGGCCGGTCCTGGTTTCAATTTTGGGGGAAGGGGGAGATTCCCGACCCGGCGCTTGGTCAGACCGGGGGGCGACGGCCAGGTTTGGGGCTTTTCTTTGTTTCATTTAGCCTCACATTGGCGGCTTTGAAAGCTGCGAGCCGGGGCTCCGGCAGATGGTCCTGGTTCAGTGATACACAACCGGCACCGGCCATAAAACCTCCGGTTGGCAGGGTATGTGAATCACTCTTAGTCTGATGTCAACCCACTATCGGTCTTCCGCCGCTTCAGTCCGGGTGCGATGGTGATAGCGACCGGAGGCATATGAGAAGCAGAAGACCTCTGTAGTGTATCGGCAACCTACGGTAAATTTTTAAAAAACTCCCCTTGCCCTGCATGACCTTGCTCTCAGGAGTTTCCACCTACCTAATCATAGGGGCTCGACGATTGGTTCCTGCCCTGATCCGAAACTTATCACCAGGCAAAAAACCTCCCATATCCAAGACGTATCAACCCTTTTCGGCCTGAAGAATTTCGGCCATTCCCGGCGGTATCGGTCCGAAACCCCTGATGAACTACCCGGTATGAGCGTTTTTTATCCCAAGAGGGCTCCGCCGGCTTGGCAAAAACCCTGCCGGACAGCCCTGAATTAGAATGATAATTTTGGGAGTTTTTATTTTGCCAAAGAAAAAGGCAGGCCCCAGTAGGAACCTGCCCTGATTGATTAGGTCTTCCCCTCAATTTTTACGTTTTTGACTTACTTCGCTTCCGGCATCAGCAGGCGCTTCAGTTCTTCCGTCTCATATACAACTTCTTTGCCGACCAACCGCACCTGTCCGTGCACTACATAGTTGAGAACCCGGGGTTGCCATTCATGTTCAGCACGATTCACCTTCGCAGCCAGGGTCTCCGGGGTATCGCTCGGCTCAATTGGCATAGGCAGCGCGAAAAGTATCGAGCCGTGGTCATATATCGCATCAACAAAATGCATGGTGACCGCGCTGTGGGTGATTTCCCCGCGGTGATAAGCTGCCATAACCGCTTCGTGAACATAGTGTCCGTAAAGTTTCGGCCCACCAAATCGGGGCAAAGGAGCAGGATGGATATTAATCGTCCGCGCCGGATCAAGGCCTGCAACTAGTTTCAGCCAGCCGGAGAGCATGACATAATCAGCGTTGAAATACTTTACAAAGTTTTGGTAGCCCCTGGCAAGATAGGGACCAACCCAGTATTCGCAATGG
>JBGPBR010000045.1:0-9579 GCA_041481325.1 Desulfobaccia bacterium | reverse complement strand
GGACCTACGGTTTCCGGGAAGGCTACTACCGGCAGGCCAAGGACCGGGGGGTGCGGTTTATCCCTTTCGAGCCGGAGAAGCCGCCGCGGCTGGAGGCGGACCGGCGGGCCCTAACGGTGTGGGTCACCGATGAGCTCTTGGACCGGGAGATGGGCCTGAAGGCGGACCGGCTGATCCTGAGCCCCGGCATCCGGCCGGCCCCGGGGAGCGACAAGGTGGCCCGGCAACTGGGCATTCCTTTGACCCTGGACGGGTTTTTCCTGGAGGCCCACCAGAAGCTGCGGCCGGTGGACGCCATTGCCGATGGGGTGTTTATCTGCGGCCTGGCCCATTACCCCAAGAGCCTGGGGGAGACCGCGGCCCAGGCCCAGGCCGCGGCGCAGCGGGCCGCAGGCCTGCTCTTCCAGACGGAACTGCTGGGCAGCGAATTGACCGCCTGGATCAACGCCGGGAAGTGCCGGCGCTGCCTGGCCTGCTACAGGGTCTGTCCCTTCGGGGCCGTCGAGGTGGACGGGGCCGGCCCCCCCCAGGTGCGGACCGAGGTCTGCCGGGGCTGCGGCATCTGCGCGGCCGAATGCCCGGTGGGGGCCATCCGGACCAGCCGGGTGACGGAGGAAGAACTGGCGGCCCAGATCGAAGCGGCCCTGTGGTGAGTGAGCAGTAAGCAGTAAGCAGTGAGCAGTGAGGGTCACGGGTCAGCAAAATATCGGGCGGCCCGTGATCGCCGACCTGAAGACCGGCGCAGAGGCAGCGCCCTATAAGGATACAACCTGCGATATGCAGGTTGGAGATCTGATCGTTTGATTATGGTTTATTATTGGCAACCATCGGCAACCTTTCATTTATTTTCAGTTTTTTGCTGACAGCTGACAGCTGACGGCTTTCAGCCAGGAGATGGCCATGAGACAGAGTTATTGCGGGCTGTGCGACGACTGCCGGTTGGGGAACGGCGATTTGCTGCAGGCGGTGGCCCGGGTGAAGGATTACGTGCACCGCTTCCGGGCCAACGTCTGGCTCCACTGTTTCCCCGATGGCGAGGGCTTCAGTTTCCCGGAATTCAAGAAAGGGCTGGACTGGTTCCTGACCCACACCGATTGCCCGGGTTGCCAGGGAGGACGGGGCCTGGAGGATTGCCCCATCCGCATCTGCGCCCTGGCCCGAGGCCTGGAGCACTGCTATCTCTGCCCGGATCTTGGACCCTGCGACAAGTTCGATTTCCTGCTGGAGCAGTTCCCCGACGTCAAGGACAATTTGCAGCGCCGCCGCTTGAAGGATAAGGCCCGGCGCTACCACCAGAAGCTGGAAGGGGAAAAGAAGTAGGGGGAAAAGGGGGAAAGAGGTGGGGCTTGAAAGACCCTGCGGTCAACATATTTAATTTATTATAAAAAATTGTTTACATGCCTCCTATGCTTATAAAAATGACGCCGCCATGAATACCCAAGTAGTCAAACGCGAGACCGCGGATTACCTGGAATTGACGCTGAAGATGTACGTCGATGAAGTCCGCCTGCGCCTGGACAAGAAGGCCTGCATCAAGTGCGACGTCTGTTCCCTGGTCTGCCCCCGGGAAGCGGTGGCCGTCACCGCCGGGGACGAGGACCTGGAGATCGCCATCGACCCCCGGGTCTGCCTCCTGTGCGAGGTCTGCGCCCATTTCTGCCCGGTGGGGGCCGTGACCCTGAGCTACAACGGCCAGCCCAAGGCGGTCTTTGCCGCCAACCGGGGCCTGGCGCCGTTCTTCCCCAAGATCGAGATGGACAAGAGCCGCTGCCTGCAGCCCTGCCCGCCGCTGCCGGCAGGCGAGGAGCACTGGTGCCGCCGCCAGCTCACCCTGGTGGCCAATACCTTGGAGGGCTGCCCCAAGCAATGCCGGAAGTGCCTGGAGGCCTGCCCCCGCCAGGCCATCGTCCTGGATGAGGCCGCCCAGACCATGGCGGAGCCGGACCGCTGTCTCAGGTGCACCCGGTGTCTGGAGGTCTGCGAGTCCGAAGCCATCCGGGTGACCCCCCAGTTCCGGGGCATCCTGGCCATCGACCACGGCAAGTGCCCGCCGGACTGCAACAAGTGCATCAAGCTGTGCCCCATCCAGGCCATTGGGCGGGAGGGGGACCGGGTCTTCCTGAAAGTGGAGAGTTGCAGCTACTGCGGGGTGTGCCGCACCATTTGCGACTACGGCGCCATTACTTTTTCCCGTCAAGAAGTGGTGGCGGAGCCGGGGGAATTTTCCCCGGCCTGGGAGCATGCGGTGGCCAAGTTATTAGAGGGGTAATTGAGTAAGGGGAGAAGGCGAAAAGGGAAAAGAAGCGGTCAGCGGTCAGCAAATAATTAGGGCTGACCATGATGGCTGGTGCGATCCTTGATAACGCACAGGCTGGAAGCCTGTGCCACCAATTTTTTTTTCTCGTTCCCAAGCTCCTGCTTGGGAAGGCAAATTTTACCCCAAGGTCTGCTTGGGGACATCTTGTATTAGGCGCAGGTTATTGTAATTACGCCCTTCTTTCGCCAAGTTGGAGCTTGACAGACAAAGGTGGTTCCCAAGCTGGAGCTTGGGAACCAGGATTTGATACCTATTTGCAGTCCAAAGGCCCTGCGTCGGCGGGACGCCGGTGCTGTAGGGGCGGGTTTATAACCCGCCCCTACCATGGTCCTGTTCCTGGTTTTTATACTGGTTCCAAGCCAAGCTTGGGGACGAGAGATAAGTCTTTGGAATTTTTCTTTAAGCTAATAGCTGAAAGTTGATAGCTCCCATGACACGCATCGGCCTCTACATCTGCCACTGCGGCCTCAACATCGCCGGGGTCCTGGACCCCGAGGCCCTGACCGCGGCGGCCCAGAACCTGCCCGGGGTGACGGTTTGCCGGCACCATCTCTATTCCTGCTCCGAGGCGGGCCAGAAGGAAATACAGAAGGATATCAAGCACTTTTCCTTAAACCGGGTGGTGCTGGCCGCCTGCTCCCCCAAGCTCCATGAGCCCACCTTCCGGCGGCTGCTCCAGGAAAGCGGCATTAACCCCTATCTGCTGGAGATCGTCAACCTCAGGGAGCACTGCTCCTGGGTGCATGCCGGGGAGCCCGAGGCCGCGGCCGCCAAGACCCTGGACCTCATCCGCATGGGGTTGGCCAAGGTGCGGGACGCCCGCCCCCTTAAGGACCGCCGGGTGCCCCTGCACCGGGAGGCCCTGGTCATCGGCGGCGGCATGGCGGGCCTCAGGACCGCCCTGGACATCGCCCACGCCGGCTTTCCCGTGACCCTGGTGGAGCGGGAGCCGGTTTTAGGGGGCATGGCCAACCGCTGGCACCGCACCTTTCCCCAGGGCCAGAGCGCCCTGAGCCTGATCAACCCCATGATGGCCGCGGCGTCGCTCCATCCCGGCATCCGGGTGCTCACCGCCGGCGAAGTGACCGGGGTGCGCGGCCATTTCGGCAATTTTCAGGTTACGGTGCGGCAGGCCCTTTCCCCGGTGAATGAAGCTTGCGACCGCTGCGGTGGCTGCGCCGAGGTGTGCCCGGTTCAGGTTCCCGATGAACTGGAGCAGGGGTTGCGGCCGCGGGCCGCCATCTATCTCCCTGCTCCCACGGCCTTCCCGGGGCGCTACGTGGTGGACCGGGAGCATTGCACCGGTTGCGGGGAGTGCGTTCCGGCCTGCCCCCGGGGGGCTATTGACCTGGCGGTCCAGGGGGAAACGGAGCACCACCTGCGGGTGGGGAGCATCGTGGTGGCCACGGGTTTTCGGCCCTACGACCCCCGGGGCAGCCGTTACGAGGCCTGGGCGGCGCTGCCCGGGGTCATCACCACGGTGGCCCTGGAGCGGCTGTTGGCCCCCCACGGCCCCACCGGCGGCCGGGTGCAGGTGGGGGCCGCAGAACCCCGGGATATCGCCTTTATTCTGTGCGTGGGTTCCCGGGAGGAAAAAGGGAACCGCTACTGTTCACGGGTCTGCTGCCCCACCGCCCTGAAGCAGGCCCTGGAGCTGAAGGAGCGCCTGCCGGCGGCCCGCATCCGCATCTACTATCAGGACATCCGCACCACCAAAAAGGAGTGGGAGGCTCTTTACGACCGGGCCCGGGAGGCCGGGGTCCTGTTTGTCCGGGGACCGGTGGAGCGGCTCAAGGCCGGGGCCCGGGGGCGGGTCGTCATCCGGGGGCAGGATGAACTGTTCGGGGCGGCAATCGAGGACCGGGTGGACCTGGCGGTCCTGGCCGTGGGGATGGCGCCGGGGAACGGCGGGTCCCTCAAGGAGGTGCTGAAGCTGCCGGTGGGCCGAGACGGCTTTTTCCTGGAGGCCCATCCCAAGCTCAGGCCCCTGGAAACGGTGCTGGACGGCATTTACCTCGCCGGGGCCTGCCAGGGCCCCCAGGATCTGGCGGAAGCCGTCACCCAGGCCTCCGGGGCCGCGGCCAAGATCCTGGCGCTCTTCGCCCACGACACCATCACCCTGGACGGCCTGGTCGCAGAAGTGGACCCGGAAAAATGCACCGGGTGCGGCACCTGCCAGCAGGAATGCCCCTTTCAAGCCGTGGAGCTTTTAGGTGAGGGCAAAGAGCGGCGGGCCCGCATCGTGGCCGCGGCCTGCAAAGGCTGCGGGGTCTGCGCCGGCGCCTGTCCCAGCGGGGCCGTCATCGCCCGGGGCTTCACCGACGAGATGCTGGAGGCCCAGATTGACGCAGCCCTGGCCGTAAGTCCCGAACGGAAAATCCTGGCCTTTTGCTGCAACTGGTGTTCCTACGCGGGGGCCGACTTCGCCGGGGTCTCCCGGATGCAGTATCCGGCCGCGGTGCGCATCATCCGCACCATGTGCACCGGGCGGGTGCACCCCAAGTTCATCCTGCGGGCCTTTGAGAAGGGGGCGGCCCAAGTGCTGGTGGCCGGCTGCCACCCACCGGGGGACTGCCACTACGTGTCCGGGAACCTCCGGGCCCAGGCCCGCATCGAGAAGCTCCGGCCCAAACTGGCCAAAAAAGGCATCGACCCGGGGCGCCTGCGCCTGGAGTGGATCTCGGCCACGGAAGGCCGGGCTTTTCAGAAAGTGATCCAGGAGATGGCGGCGAAAATTCAAACCGGGGGAAATGGATAAAAGGGGAAAAGATTAAAAGATTAAAAGCTAAATTATATGATTCTAAAACTGCAAGGATTGGCTTATGGAGAGAAAAAAAATAGAAAAATTCGAAGATTTATTAGTCTGGCAAAAAGGCATGGAGATGGTAAAACAAGTCTATCTCATTACCAACGATGGGAAGCTGAACCGGGATTTTGCCTTGCGGGACCAGTTGCGGCGTGCGGCTCTCTCAATTCCTGCAAATATCGCTGAGGGGTTTGAACGAGCTTCCCAAAAAGAATACTTGAACTACCTCAATATTGCCAAGGGTTCGGCCGGCGAAGTCAGAAGCCTCTTGCGGGTATCACTGGATCTCGGTTATCTGCAACAGATAAAATTTGAGGAGCTTTTGGTGGCAATATTAGAGTTGAGCCGTTTCTTGTCCAATCAGATAAAGTCCCTGAAAGAGTCAAACAGATGAACCCCCGTGTTTCGTATGTTTCCCTTTTCCCCTTTTCCCCTTTTCCCCTTTTTTCCCTTGGAATAAGAGCATCTTTAGCGCCGTGGTGCTTTGTCCATCGATGGGGTATTCATGCTGTTTAATAAACTCCTCATCTGCAACTGTCCGGATTTGCCGGTGGCCGGCCAGGACCTGGCGGCGCGGCTGGCCCGGGACGGCCTGGAGATTCACCTGGCCCCGCCCCTGTGCACCCCGGCGGGCCTGGCGGCGGGGCGGGCGCGGCTGGCTGCGGCACCCGGCGCCTGGATCCTGGCCGCCTGCGGGCCGGAGCGGCACCCCTTCTTTTTTCAGCAACTGGCCCCGGAGACGCCGGTGGTGGCTCTTCTTGACTGCCCCGACCTGGAGGCCGCCGCGGGGGCGGTGGGCCTGGCCCTGGAGTCGCCGACGCCGTCCCCGCGCCGGCTGCCGGCCGTCTCCCGGGAGGTCCTGGTGGTGGGCGGCGGGGTGGGGGGCTGCCAGGCCGCCTTGGACCTGGCCAACGCCGGGTTCAAGGTCTATCTGGCGGAAACCTCCCTTTCCATCGGCGGCACCATGGCCCAACTGGACAAGACTTTTCCCACCCTGGACTGCTCCATCTGCATCCTGGGCCCCAAGCTGGTGGAGGTGGCGGCGCATCCCGACATCGAACTGCTCACCTACGCCTCCCTGGACCGCATCGCCGGGTCGGCCGGGCATTTCGAGATCGACCTGACCCTCAAGCCCCGTTATGTGAACATGAGCAAGTGCGTGGGCTGCGGCACCTGCGCCACGGTGTGCCCGGTAATCGTCCCCAGCCGCTGGAACCTGGGCTTAAAACCCCGGAAGTGCATCCGGATCATCTTTGCCCAGGCGGTGCCGCTGCGGGCCACCATCGAGCGGGAATATTGCATCGACTGCCAGATGTGCGTCAAGGCCTGCGAACACCAGGCCATCAACCTGCTGTACAAGCCGGCGACCCGGCGCCTCACGGTGGGCGCGGTGGTCCTGGCCACCGGCGCCCGCCCCTTCGACCCGGCCATCAAAAGCGAATACGGCTACGGCCGCCTGGAGGGCGTGGTCACCAGCCTGGAATACGAGCGCCTCGTCTGCGCCACCGGCCCTACCCAGGGGAGCCTGGTGACGCCGGGCGGGCGGCCGGTGCATAAGGTCGCCTTCATCCAGTGCGTGGGCTCCCGGGACCGCCGATTTTTGCCGTACTGCTCGGGTTTCTGCTGCACCGCTTCCATCAAGCAGGCCATGCTGGCCCTGGAGCACGAGCCGGAAGCCGAGGTGTCCATCTTTTATAACGACATCCGCACTTCGGGCAAAGGCTTCGAGGAATTGTACCAGCGGGCCCGGCAAGCCGGGGTGCGCTTCATCAAGGGGCTGCCCGGACGGCTCCAGGCAGGGGAGCACCGCGGGCCGGTGATTTGGTATGAGGACCAGAGGTCCGGGAGGCGGGAGCGCCTGGCCGTGGACCTGGCGGTCCTGGCCGTGGGGCTGGAGGCCCCCCGGGAATCTTTGCCGTTTGCGGGGCCGGCTCCGGAGAAAGACGCCCTGGGTTTCTATAAGGGGCGCCATCCGGTGCTGCATCCGCTGGAGTCCACGCTCCCGGGAGTGTTCCTGGCCGGCACCTGCCAGGGGCCCGGGGATATCGCGGCAACGGTCTGCCAGGGGAGCGGCGCCGCCGCCCGGGTCATCAGGATGTTCGCGGGGTTGAGCTGATTTATTGAGGGAGGGGGCCAGGGGCAGCAAGCCCCTGCCCCCTCCCTCAAGCTCCCACCCCCAACCCCTTATGGACCTATTTAAAGCGGACACTGACCTACCGAAAACTGAAAACGCATTAAACCATGGAAGAAACAGTCCTCATCACCGGGCCGGAAGTTACCCTGGAAGGCCGGTTGACGCCGGGCGCCGGGGCCGGGGGGGTGGTCATCACCCATCCCCATCCCCGGTTCGGCGGCAGCATGGACAACAACGTGGTCTGGACCGCGGTGCGGGCTTTTGAGAGCCGGGGCTGGGCCGCGCTGCGCTTCAACTTCCGGGGGGTGGGACTGAGCACCGGAGCTTACGGCGGCGGCCTGGAAGAGGTGGCGGACCTGGCCGCGGCCCTGAACTTTCTGCGAGGCCGCGCCCCGGGGCCCCATCTCCTGGTGGGTTACTCCTTCGGGGCCTATGTGGCGGCCCGGGCCCTCTTCCAGGGGCTGGCAGGTACGGGCGCGGTCCTCATTTCGCCGCCCGTGGCCTTCATGGAGATGGCCTGGCTGCCGGAGACGCCGCACCTCAAGTTCATGGCGGCCGGAGACCGGGATGAAATCTGCCCCCTCCTCGATTTGCAGGCCATGATGGCCGGGGCCGAGCCTCCGGTGGATATTGTGGTGATCAAAGGCGCCGATCATTTCTACCGCGGCCGGGAGGAGGAACTCTTTCGGGGGTTGCAGAATTATCCCCTGTAGCCGGCGGCGTTGCCGGGCCGGGAAAATTGTGCTATTAGCTTGCACCAATTCAACTAAAAATTACGGAGTCCCTCATGAGCGACTTAAGCGCCGTTTCCCGGGACCTGGTTCAGAGTCTGGAGCTGAAACACCAACCCGTGGGCGTCACCATTTTCCTGGAGGGCGAGCCCCTGCCCCCGGGCCTGGAATTTTCCCAGGAGAAGCTGAAAAGCTACTGCCAGGGCCTGGTGCTGGCGGGCGCCGGCAAAACCATGCTCCTGAAGGGCGAGCAGATGGGCTGCAAGCTGGGAACCTCGGTGCTGGGGTTTGAAAAGGATCGCGAGGGGCATCTGGACGACGGGGTCCTGGAAAAATACGGGGTGGGGCTCTATGGCACGGAAGAAGCCGCCGCGGCCACCATTCTTCAGTCCACCTACCTGGAAAAAGGCAAAAGCGCCGCCGCCTTGATTGCGCCGCTGTCCGCCTTTAAGGAGCTCCCCCAGGTGGTGGTGTTCACGGCCAACAGCGAACAGGTGATGTGGCTCTTGTATGCCGTGAATTACGATAAGGGCGGCAAAATGGACCTGCCCCAATCGGGCGGGGCCCTGGGCGGTTGCGCCGATGTCACCGCCCTGCCCATGATGAAAGACGTGCCGGACGTCTCTTTCATGGGGCTGGGCTGCCGCCTGAAATCCGGCTTGGATGCCTGCCACCTGATGCTGGGCACCCCCGGGGACACGATCACGATGATTCATACCCACATCCTGGACCTGGCCAAGCCCATCGCCATGCTCAGGAAGGCCCAGGCCGGAGGCGCCTGAAAAAGTTTTTTGGGGGAGGGGAGACAGGGCAGGGTTAAAATTCTGTTAACCAAAAACCAACAACGAAAAACCAAAAACCGCTTTAAAAATTCACCCGGAGATTATATTTCTCGATCTTGTGGCTCAGGGTCTTGCGGTTGATGCCCAGGATGCGGGCCGCGTCCTGGCGCCGGCCCCGGGTGCGCCGCAGGATGAACTGGATGTAGCGTTTCTCCAATTCCTCCAGGGTGAAGTTTTCCTCGGAAAATACCTGGAACTCCCCCTGCCTCTGGGTGATGAAGCTGGGCAGGTGCTCCGACTGGATGACCTCGCCGTCTTCCAGGATGACGATGCGCTCAACGGTGTGCTCCAACTCCCGGACGTTGCCGGGCCAGGGATAGGCCTCCAGAAACTTCATGGCCTTGGCGGAGATGCCGCTGACCTCCCGGCTGCCCTTCTCACTGTATTTCTTCAGAAAATGCTCCACCAGCAGGGGAATGTCCCCGGTGCGCTCGCGCAGGGGAGGCAGATGCATGGGGATGACGCTGAGGCGGTAGAACAGGTCCTCCCGGAAGGCGCCGGCCTTGACGGCCTCCATCAGGTCCCGGTTGGAGGAGGCGATGATGCGGATGTCCAGCTTGATGCGCTTCTGGCTCCCCACTTTCATGAACTCCCGTTCCTGGATGACCCGGAGGAGCTTGGCCTGGATGTTGAGGCTGAGGTTGGTGATCTCGTCGAAGAAAAAGGTGCCGTGGTTGGCCAGTTCGAACAATCCGTGCTTGGTTTGCAGGGCCCCGGTGAAGGAGCCCTTGACGTGGCCGAAGAGTTCG
>JBGPBR010000044.1:0-9596 GCA_041481325.1 Desulfobaccia bacterium | reverse complement strand
ATACTGACAACATCCCGCAAATCATGGTTTCCGAATACGGCCCGGGCGCCGTCCCTAACGCGAAACAAGAGGTCAAAGATGTTTACAAGTTGATGGAGAACTATGTAGTAGAGATGACAACTCGTAAAACACATGAAACTCCCGGACAGGTGGCTGCAATAAAATTACCATCTGAGCACTCGCGTAAACTTAAATTAGATTTCAGCACCAACCCCGTGGGCATCAACGTCATCAAAGTCCCGACTTCATGAGAATCCTGGCCTTTGAACCCACGAATCTGTGCAACCGGTCCTGCCGGCACTGTTTCCGCAACCGGGCGGACCCGCCCGGTTTCCTGCCCCTGGAAATTGCGGAAACGGTGCTCTCCCAGGCCGAGCCTCTCGGGTTCAAGGCGGTATGTCTCACCGGCGGCGAGGTGGCCCTCTACCCCCACCTCGGAGAACTGCTCCGGATGATCGCGGGCCGGGGCTTTGATTTTACCCTGGTCACCAACGGCTGCCGCTTCCCGGACTATGTCCTGCCCCTGCTCCTGGAGCCCGGGGTAAAGGAGCGGCTGGCGTCGGTGTGCTTCAGCCTGGACGGGGCCCGGGCCGAAACCCACGATGGCCTCCGTGGGCCGAAGTCCTACCGGGAGGTCCTCGAGGGCATGGCCCTGTGCGACAATCACCGACTGCCCCTGTCGCTAAAAAGCCTGCTCACCACCGCCAACCGGGGCGAGCTCACCGAGCTCGCCCTCCTGGGCACCCGGATGGGGGCCGTGGAACACGGCTTCCTTTACCCCTTTCCCACCCCGCGCCTGATCGCCGACGGGCTGTTACCCTCACCCGGCGACCTGGAGGACACGGTCCAGTGGATTAAGGACAATCTCATGGGGGTCGTCCGGACCAAGATCAGGGTGGAAGGGTACTCGGTGGACGGGGTCGTCCTCAATTGCGGCCAATTGGTGGATAATTTCAACGTGGACTACCAGGGGAACCTCATCTTCTGTTGCAGCCTGTCCCACAATACCCTGGGCGACGGGATCCCCAATGCCTTCGGCGAGGAGCTGGTGGCCGACCTGAAGGAGGTGCCGTTAACCGAAGGCATCGTCCGGCAGGTTCGCAAGGCGGCCGAAGTTATGGAGGCAAGGCTCAACCGCGACGGCAAACCGCCGGGGGTGTCCCGGAGTCCCTGCCACTGGTGCTTGAAATATTTTGGGAAGCTTGACTGGCTGAAGGATTTTCCCGACTCCCCCTGGAGTGCCTGGCTGGATGGCAAGGACGCCATCCACGAGACGCGGCAAAGGACGCCGGCAACTTAGCGCGTTACCGGAGGCGGATATGCGACGCACGGGATGGAGGTTTTGGCTGATGTTGGCCATCTTTGCCGGTCTGCTTTTGCCTGGCCGGCTGGCAGCCATGGCCGAGGGGCCGGCGGTGGGCAAGCTGGTGACTCTCCAGGGCCAGGTGGCGTTAAGGCCCAGCGGCGACACCAGGTGGCAATCCTGCCAGGTGGGCCAGCTGCTGTATGCCGGAGATGCGGTGCGCACCGGCCCGAACTCCCGGGCCGCCATCCTCTGCATCGATGAAAGCCAGCTCAAGCTCAACGAAAACACCGTCGTCATCCTGAAAAGCATCGCCCCATCGCCCCGGCTGCAGCCGCTGACCCCCACCAAAGAGGCGCCGCCTGCCGCCAGCCGCTACGAGGTGCCCCAAGGCGAGATCTGGCTGCGCAACAAGCATGAAAAGTTCCGCTTCGAACTGGACACCCCCGCGGTCACCGCCACCATCAGGGGCACGGAGCTGAACGTCAAGGTCGGACCTAACGGCGCCACCAGCGTCATCCTCCTGGAGGGCAACGTCTGCGTCACCAACCCCCAGGGCGAGGTCTGCCTGCGGCCGGGAGAGGAAGGTTACGCCCTGCCGGGGCAGAAGCCCGGCAAGCGGGTCCTGGTGCAACCCGCGGACGCGGTGCAGTGGGTCCTTTACTACCCCGGCGTCTTCAGCTACCGGGACCTGCCCCTGGCGGCCCTGGCCCCCGAGGCCCGGACTCCGGCCGGGACGCCGGCGGTGGCGGCGCTGCTCACCAAGGGCGAGGCCGCCTATGACCAGGGCCGCCTGGGGGAAGCCAGCCAGGACGCCGAGGCCGCCCTGGGGCAAAGCCCGGATAACAGCCGGGCCCTGACCCTGCTCGGCTGGATCAGCCTCCAGAAAGGCGACCTGGAAGCGGCCCAGGGCTATTTTCGCCGGGCCAAGCAGCCCGACGACCTGACCATCGTGGGTCTGGCCCTGACCCGCTACCGCCTGGGAGAGGTAACCGGCGCCTATGACCAGATCCGGCCCGCCTGCCAGAAACCCAGCGCCTCCCCGGTGCTCACCACCATGTGCGGCTACTTCTCCCTCATGGTGGGCAAAGTGGACGAAGCCCGGGCCCGGCTGGAGTCGGTCCCGGCGCAGAGCCCGGTGGCCGCCCTGGCCCAGTCCCTGCTGGCCCAGATCCACCTGGTGCAGAACCGCAAGGACGCGGCCCTGAAGGCGGCTGAGGCCGCCCTCTGCCGCGCCCCGCAGTCCCCCGCGGCCCTGCTGAGCTTCGCCCAGGTCAAAATGGCCTTTTTCGATATGCGCACCGCCACCCAGCACCTGGAAAAGGCCATCCAGACCGACCCGAGCTTTGTTACAGCTTACGTCTATCTCGCCAAGATTTGGCTGAGCTCCGAGTACCTGGGCCGGGCCCGAAAAACCATCGACCAGGCCCTGGCTCTCGCCCCCAAGGACCCCCAGGTCCTCAGCCTGGCCGGCTTCGTCCGCCTGGCCTACCGGGATTATAACGGGGCCTTGCCGCTATGGGAGCGGGCCCTCAAGATCGACCCCAGTTTCGGCGAGCCCCACCTGGGCCTGGGCATTTACCGCTTCCGCTACCGGGAGTCTTCCCGGGGGCTGGAAGAGATGCTCACCGCCACCCTGCTGGACCCCCGGGTGGCCGCCTACCAGACCGAGCTGGGCAAGGCCCTCTACCAGACCCGGGCCTTCGACCGGGCCCTGGAGGTATACGATTACGCCAAGACCCTGGACCCCAAGGACCCCACCCCGTACTTTTACAAAGGCATTGCCTTGAGCGACCTCAACCGGCCGGGAGAGGCGGTCCAGGAGATCAACAAGTCCATCGAGCTCAACGACAACGTGGCCATGTTCCGCTCCCGCAGCCTGCTGGACCAGGACCGGGCGGTGCGCAACACCAGCCTGGCCCGGTCCTACCAGCAGTTGGGGCTGACGGATTGGGCCCTGAGCAAGGCGGTCACCGCGGTCAAGTATCAACCCACCAACAGTTCGGCCCACCTGTTCCTGCGGGACGCCTTGCGGGCCCAATCCGAGGTCCCGTTTCTGACCCCGGGGCAACTCTCATCCACCCAGTAAATAGAGGGGACCCTTTACCGGGTGCTATCGCCGGCGAACCAGTCCACTTTCAGCAGCCTCCAGTTAGAAGGTATCGAGGCCCTGGGATTAACCAACGATTATACGCCCATGTTCGAGATGCCCTATGCCCGCCTGGGGGTTATGGGGGGCATCGGGGCCTCGGAAGGGAGCAAGTCCCGTCAGGATCAACAGGTTTTCGCGTATGGCGGCATGCCCGGGTTGGCTTTTGAAGCCTTTGGGAAGTTTCTTGACGAACGGGGCACCCAGCCGCCGTCCGATGACCCCAACCTCCGGTCCTTTAACGGCACGGGCCGTTCTTACCTTATTGAGACTGAGGCCAAATGGGAGCCCACGGTCCAGGGGACCCTCACCGGGTTGTTTCAATATAATTACCCGAAAACCAGCGACGACAGAGCGCAAAGCCTGGTAGCCGGCGGCATCCCGGTTAATCAAGTCAGTTCATTTAATGATGTTTATCGTAATAATATCTATGAACTGGCCTACTATCACCGCTTCAACCCCCAGGCGGCCTTTCTGGCCTATTTTAATTACCGCGTTTTTCCGTATCACCTGAACTCTGGTTCGTTTCAGAACTTTAACTGGGACTTTCAAGACGGAAACGGCCCAGTCCCGGTTTTTCTGAAGGGATTGACAAGCGGGGCCTTCGACCGGGAGATGTACAACGCTCAGTTTCAAAAGCACCTGGCCCTGTCTCTCCTGGGGCAGCACAATCTGATCGGTGGTTTTGACTACTTTTCCGCCCATGGCAATCAAAGATTTCTTATAAACCAGACCACAGAAATTCCCAGCTGGCCGTATTCAGATTCCACTAACATACAATTCGATTTCCATCCGCCGGCCTGGTCCTACAGCTTTTACCTGCTGGACTACTGGCGCCTGAATAAGAACCTGGTGTTGGAACTGGCCCTGTTCAAAGACTTCAGCAAGACTAATCGCATCGGCTTTCCGGAAAATATTTACACCTCCCTGTGGAGCCCGCGCTTCGGGGCCAATTACCAGTTCGGGGTCGGCAGCACCCAGCACGTCCTCAGGGCCATGGCGGAGCGCCACCTGACGACCCACCTGACCTTGCAACCCATGCTGGTACCCGCGGAGATCGCCAGCTTCCCGTGGGCCATCGATTCGAATTCGAATGCCGAGGTGCGCCAGGCCGGGTTGGCCTGGGAGGCCCAGTGGAACTCCAAGACCTTCACGGCCCTGCGCCTGAACGCCCTGCGGGTATCCGAACCAGACTTTATCGTTGACGACCTAGGCTTCGACCAACAGATCTGGAATACCTGGAGAAGATACCAGGCTTCCCTGGTACTGAACCGCATCCTGACCCCCTCCCTGGGCCTGTCCCTGGGGGTCATGGGCAAGCGGGTCGTACCGGACCTCTCTTTCAATCCGGGTTTCCAATCTTATTCCGAATTCAACGCCTTCCTGGGGCTGGCCTACATGAGCCCCCAGGGGTGGCTGGCCAGGGTAAAGCCGTTCCTGGTGCAACAGTTCGGGAAGATCCCCGGCCGCGAGGCGGCCAACCCCTATGTGGTCATGAACCTGACCCTGGGCCGGGAGTTCCCCAACAAACGGGGCTTCGCCCTCTTTGAAGTCCAGAATCTCTTCAATCGTAATTCTTTTTATTCCCTGGAGCCGCTTCGGACTCTTGAGTTCTCAACGGATCGGAGGTTCTTGTTCAGACTTGCACTATATTTCTAAGCTGATCAAGATGACCCGGGTGCGGGCCTTCGCCCTGGCCCTGCTGGTCTTTGCCGGCCTGGGGCTCGCCAGCGCCCTGGGGATGGGCCAGACTTTGGAAAACCAGGGTCTTGATCTCGCCTTTCGCTATCGGCCCCAAACCGCCCCGCCGCCGGAGATCATCATCGTCGGCATCGACGAGAATTCTTTCCAGGATTTGCGCAAGGCCTGGCCCTGGCCCCGCCGCTTTCACGCCCAGCTTATCCGCTATTTAAAGGCGTCCGGGGCCCGCCTCATCGTCTTCGACGTCATCTTTGCCGAGCCCAGCGACCCCAAGGAGGACCAGGATTTCGCCGACGCCATCCTGGAGGCCGGCAACGTCATCCTGGCGACCACCATTGAGCGCAGTGAGAACACCCATGTCAGCCGCCAGATCCTGGTGCAGCCCTATGCCCCCTTCCGTCAAGCCGCCTTGGGGGTGGGGCTGACGCTGGTCACCCCCGAAGGCGACGGCATCGTGCGCCGTTTTAACCTGCGCTTCAGCGAGCAGGTTAACCTCTCGGAAATTGTCGCCCGGTGTTTCTTTCCCAGTTTGATCATTCCTGCCAATCTCAGCGGCCTGATCAACTTCACCGGCCCGCCCGGACATATTCCTGCGGTTTCCTACAGCCGCTTGCTCCTGGACCCGGAGCCGTCCCTGACGGCGCGCTTCAAGGGGAAGATCGTCTTCGTCGGACGCATCCTGGAGGCCTCGCCCACCCCGCTGGCCGACGCCTTTTACACCCCCTACTTTTCGAATACCGGTCAGCTCATGCCGGGGGTGGAGATCCTCGGGCAGGTGACCAATACCCTACTTAAGGGAAAGTGGGGGGGGGAGCTCGGACTCCTGCCCAGGCTGGCATTTTACCTGGCGGTTTTGCTGTTCTTCGCCTTTCTGGTGGGGCGCTCCTCACCCTCGGGCGCGGTGGCGGTCCTGGCGGGATTTATCTTCCTGTTGTACGGGCTGTCGTTTTTGGTGTTTTTGCAGTGGAACTTTTGGGTCCCCGTAGTCCTCCTGTCAGGCGGACTGGCGATGGTTTATGCCGGCCATATCTTTGCCTACTACTGGATTGAGTCCCAGGAAAAGCGTTGGCTGCGGCAGGCCTTCAGCCACTACGTCTCCGATTCCCTGGTGGAGGCCATCATCGCCCACCCGGACCGCCTCCAATTGGGCGGCGAAGAAGTGGAGGTCACCGTCCTGTTCGTGGACCTGGTGGGTTTCAGCTCTCTGGCCGAAACCACCGCGCCCCGGGAATTGATCCGTTTGCTCAATGAATACTTCACCGCCACGACGGAGATCATCCTGGCCCACAAGGGCACCGTGGACAAGTTCATCGGGGACGCGGTCATGGCCTTTTGGGGTGCGCCCCTCCCCCTGGCCGATCACGCCGTCCTGGGCTGCAAGGCGGCCCTGGGAATCCAGGCCGCCATGGGCCGCCTCACGGAGGGCTGGGGAGCCCAGGGGTTTCACCGGATATCCACCCGCATCGGCTTGCACTCCGGCCCGGTCATTGCCGGCAACGTGGGTTCGAAAAAGCGCTTCAGTTACACGGTCATGGGGGATACCGTCAACCTGGCGGCCCGGCTGCAAGACGCCAACCGCACCTACGGTACGGAGATCATCCTGAGCCAAGCCACCCGCAGGCGTTTGCTGAACGCCTTTCTCATCCGGGAATTGGACCTGGTGCAGGTCCGGGGCCGGGGCCAATCCGTAACCATTTACGAGCTGATCAGCTTCCTCCCACCCGACGGACCCCCGCCCTGGCTCCAGTTGTTCGAAGCCGGCCGGGCCGCTTACTCGGTGGGGAAAATCCCCGAGGCCGCCAATTTTTTTCAGGAAATCCTGGAAAATTATCTGGAGGACATGCCATCCAGGGTCTTTTTAAAACGCTGCCACCGGCACCTGGAGAGACCAATGCTGGAGGAATGGAAGGGCGCCTTCGTGTTGGACAGGTAGCGGTTGAAATAGTTTTCGGTTTTTTGTTGGTGGTTTTCGGTTTTGGTTTGGATTAAATTGGGATCGCTAATAAGTCATAGATGAAGTCTGGCATTTGAAAAGTAAATCAGTAGTAGGGCGCGTCTTATACCAAGTTGCGCTCATAGAAGTAAGAAAAGCTGTTGTAGGGGCGTACCTGCGGGTGCGCCCTCTTGTGGGCGGACACATGGGTCCGCCTCTACAAAAGAAAAAGATGAATTACCTGTTTGGTCGCAACTTGGTATTGGGGGGATTTGGGGGTTCACGGTAAAGCCTGCGGCTACCAAAATTACTTTTCTGAGTACAACCAGGTAGTAACAAGGTCTGGAAGTTCTCCCCGGCGACGGACCATGGCCGCGGTGAGGCGGAAAAAAAGGCAGGGTCCGGGATCCTGCCTTGGCAAGCATGAGGCGAAAGAGGTTAAGTCGGCGTCAGGCCCAGCAGATTTCCTCTCTTTCCCGGCAAACCTGATAACGGACCCCGCGGTTGGCCATGATTAGCAGCAGGCACTCGATATTCCGGTCAATGGCCAGGTGGTACAGGTCCTGGTCAATACCCCAGCACTCCCGGAAGTGAAGCCGCAGGTAGGCGTCCACCTGGCCCAGGTCTGAGGCAAATCTCTTTTTTACCACATCCCAAAAGTAGGGCGTTTTTTGAAATAAATCAAGTTCGTCGCTAAAGCCCGGGACGCCCCCTTCCTCGAATTCGCGGTACAGGAAAGGAAGTTTCTCCAGATAGTGCTTGTCGGACATCTGGCCGATGAGGTCCGCGGTCCCGAGGATCTTCCCCAGGATTTCGTGTTCCCGGGATTGAAAGTCAATTTCGTCGATCTTGACGTCGAGGCCGGTGCAATGCAAAAAATCCCGGCAGGGCGTAAAATCCTCGGGGGGGCAGCCCCGCTCTCGGAAATAGGTTTGCATAAAATCAATGCTGCGTTGGATATGGGTCAGGGTATACTTGCCGCCGGTGCCGGTGCCGTCCTCGATGGTCTGGATATAGCCGGTATCATGCATGAGCGCCGAGATGAGCCCCAGGTGCAAGTCCCTTTTCGAAAACGCCACTCCGCTTACAAAAGCTCCGTGAATCAGCCTGATCATTACCAGGAGGCAGTCGCTGGTGTGGTTCAGGTCATGGTACCTGGTATTGCACTGGCGGTATCCCGGGTACTCGCCGGCAAAAAGTCTTAAGATGTCTCTGAAGACTTTCTGCAGAGGCCGAAAGTCAAAATCGGGATACATCAGCAAGACGATCCTCTTGACCTCTGCGAATACTTCATGGGGGTCTTCGATGTAGACCGGTTTTTTCATTTTAACAGGATCAGCCAGCATTCCCCTTGCCCTTGGCAGCTTGTCGTCAAACCGCAAAATCCGCATTCTACCCCCGCCCGCACCTCGCCAAAGATTGGGATTTGAGACTTACCCGGAATTATAAGATACAATTACCATGCCAATTTCCGGGCAGGGGAAATGTTGGCTAATTACTTGTAATATCGGCTGGTTGTAGAAAAGGATTAAAATTGCCCGGGGTAGTCGAGGTGTAAATTTGACATATTTGTATTTACAGTTGTGTCAATTTTACACCTGGTCCGCGGGGCGCAAATTGTGCAAGGTGATGAGTTGGTACAGGGTGGGCCGGGAGATTCCCAGCAGACGGGCGGCCTTGGCTTTGTTCCAGCCGGTTCTGGTCAAGGCTTGCAGGATTTCCTGGGTGGCCAGGGCCGAAACCTTGGGGTGAGGCGCCGGCAGTTCCCCGGACGGGTAGTCCTCGAGCTCCCCCGGCAGGTGCTCCAGGGTGATGGTGGCGTTATTGCACAGGACAAAGGCGTGCTCGATGGCGTGCTGCAGTTCCCGGATATTTCCGGGCCAGGGGTAGTTCATGAATCTCTTCAGGGCCTCCTGGGAAATTCCTTCTATGGACTTCTTGTAGGTTTTATTAAAGATGTGGATGAAGTGGTTGACCAACAACGGGATGTCTTCCCGCCTTTCCCGGAGCGGCGGCAGGGCGATCTCCAGGACCTTGAGGCGGTAATAGAGGTCTTCCCGGAATTCCCCCAGGCTCACCATTTTCTTCAGGTTGCGATTGGTGGCGGCAATGACCCGCACGTCCACCTGCACCGGGTGGGAGTCGCCCACCCTTTCAAAGGATTTTTCCTGCAGCACCCTGAGCAGGTTTAGCTGCAGCCTGGGGGGGATGTCCCCCACTTCGTCCAGGAAGATGGTGCCGCTGTGGGCTGCCTGGAAGCGGCCCACCCGGTCCTTCTGGGCCCCGGTGAAGGCGCCCTTCACGTGCCCGAACAATTCGCTTTCCAGGAGGTTCTCGGCCAGGGCCGAACAGTTCACCGTCACCATGGGCCTGGCCGCCCGGGCGCCGCCGTAATGCAGCGCCTTGGCCACCAATTCCTTGCCGGTGCCGGTATCCCCGGTAATCAACACCGTGGTGTCGGTGTTCATCAATTCGTCCAGGAGCCCGAACAACTTCTGCATCCGGTGGCT
>JBGPBR010000043.1:0-9740 GCA_041481325.1 Desulfobaccia bacterium | reverse complement strand
GGGAGGTCCATATCCAGATGAAAAAATTGGCCATTGCCCTCATAGTTCTCATGGGGCTCGGCGTCGGCAGCGTGGCGCTCGCCGATACCCTGCTACCCGGCACTCCCATTCCGGATATGGTATTCAACCAAGACTTACTCGAGTTTTGTTTCTGAAGCGGGCTGCCCAGTAATGATCCACCGGCGGTGGGTCTAGGAGCATTCACCATACAAGAGGGTTGGTTGGTGCTTTATAAAAACGGGGTCAAGGACGACATGGTCCATTTTTACAACGACACGGGGCGGGCGTATGCCAAGTTGTGGTCGGATGAAATGGTCTTCAACCCCCCGATTGGCGCCAACGTGTTCGAAATGCAGGACGACACCTACCCTGCGGTGTATCATGCAGGTCTGGCTACTTACAGCATTTACAGCGACCCCGGCAACCCGGCACCAACACCAACACCGGTGCCGCCGGCCGTGATTCTCTTGGGCTCCGGACTCTTAGGTCTGGTGGGGTGGCGTCGCATCCTGGGGCTGGGTTAGGTTGCCCGGTGCCCGGGTGAGTTTAAAAAATTTGCGATGATGAGGCAAAAGTCATGAAAGGTTTATGCGCTTTGTTGTTGTTATTGCCGCTGGTCTTGGGGGGAGCCGCCCCGGTTGCCGCCTACACGGATGATATTTCCGCCCAGACCGCCTACGATTGGCTTAATCCCGGAAACGGCGCCTTCTTCAACCCTAATGCCCTGCTCCTGGACGTCAGGACCCCCCAAGAATGGGTGAGCCCCGGTCATCCCGGTGACAACGGGACAGACGGGGCCTTCCTTGAAGGCCACGTGATCAACCTGCCGGTGAAAGTTTATAATCCATACCCAACGAAGATGGACATGAACAATCTTTTCGACGAGGAAGCCCTCAGCCGATTCGCTCCCAGCGATTATCTTTTAGTCATGTGCGCCAGCGGCGGCCGGAGCGTCACCGCGGCTAACATCTTGTTTAATGACTTGGGTTTTACCCACGTCTACAATGTTCTCTCGGGATTCTCCGGCAGTACTGGTTGGTATAATTCAGGTCTGCCTTATAACACGAACCCTGAGGGGATGTGGGTATCGTACTCGCCGGCGCCGGCGCCGGCCACCATCCTGCTCTTGGGTTCCGGCTTGCTGGCCCTGGGCGTGGGCCGAGGTTTCTGGCGCCGCTGAGCCGCATTGACGGACCCCGGGAAATTTAAGGAAGCGCCGCGTTATGCGCTATATAATTATCATGACTAACCGCCACCGTAAGCCCAGCTAAAGAACCCTGCTTCCTCCATAAACTATCCCCAATTTTGTTACCGTTGGGGATAGTTATATCCATTGACCCGCCCGCCAAAAACTGATCATCAAGTTATGTTTATAGACCTTTGTTTAGCAGAGGTCTCAAGCAGCGACATCGTTGCGATCGCTAACCGAGGATAATATCCTCCAGGCGCCGTTTGGGGACGTGGTGGACGCCGTCGTCGTCCCGCCAGTACTTGATGGAGTCCCCGGGTCCGGCTTCTTCCAGGAGCACCGTCTCCCTGGGCCGTCCCAGGGCGATGACCAGGAGGATTTCGTAGCGGGCCGGGATACTGAGCAACTCCCGCAGCAGGTCTTTATTGATGGACCCGAGCATGCAGCCGCCCAGGCCCTTCTCCCTGGCCCCCAACAGGATGCTCTGGGCCGCGATGCCGTGGTCGCACCACACGTCCTTGGCCACCTCCCGGTCGTGGAGGATAATGATGTAGGCCGCGGGCCGCTCCCCTTCCGCCGGTCCCGGCCAGTCGTTCAGGTACGCCGCCCAGGCCAGGCAGGAAAAAACGGCCTGGTTTTTCTGGGGGTCGTTGGACAAAAGGTATTTCAGGGGTTGGAGGTTGGCCGCGGAAGCGGACAGCCTGGCCAGGTTCACCAGCCCTTTCAAGGTGTCCGTGGCCACGGCCTCTTCTTGAAAAAACCTCCGAAAGCTCCGGTTCCCTTTAATCAGTTCCGCAATCATCATCCGCCGGTCACCCTCCCTCTAGGAATCTTTAAAGTTAAGCCTGGGTTTGCCAAAACCGCCATTTCCCTGCCGAAGGCGCCGGGAAAGCCCGGCAGGGTCCCGCCGCAGCACCGCTACCCCAATATAAGGCCAATCCTCGGGAAAACCACCGGTCTTTGGTTTTGCTTCAGGCGGGTTGAAAAGTTTCTTTCACCTCCAGGCGAAACACCCCTTCCGGAGTGAGGACCGCGGCCAGACCCCGGGCCTTCAGGAACTCGTCCAGGGGGCGGCCCAGAAGCAGTTCCGTGGCTTGAACGGTTAGCTCCCAGTCATGGAGGAGCATTTGCCTGAGGTAGTGGTCGAAGTGGAGGGCGTCGAACAAGGGCTCCGTCCCTTCTTCCCGGCCTGCGGCCAGGGCGTTTAAGGCCCGGGCGATTTTGTCGTAGTCGCAGCGTTCCTGGTGGGCCACGATCAGCTCCCAGACCTCGGGCACCGCGGCCAGCAGGTCCCGGCGGCTCAGGAGTTGGGCCGCGGCCGGCGTCCGGGGCGGCTCGCCCCAGCAGGTCTGGCGGCGGCACTGCTCGGGCCGGTCCTCGTAGATGCGACAGCTGCGGGTGGCCGCCAGGTAAAACCAACACTGGCGGGTGCCGGGCACTTCCCGGACCTTCAGGCGCTCTTCTTCCAGGGTGGTAGCCTGGCCTTCCCGGGAAGTCCCCTGCTCACCGGTCCGCAGGGTGTACACGTCATTTAGGGTGATGACTTCCTGCTGGAACCGGGGCATGTCTTGCTTCATCAGGGTGGGGCTGCTTTTTTCACAGCACTCCCCGCAGCGGACACAGGTCTCGCCCAGGTCCTGGAGCTTATCCTTGGCCGCGGTTATCAGGCGCTGCCAGGCGGCGGCCCGGGACGCCGGGGCCAGGGTGTTCCAGTTCTGGAAGATGGTCTCAAACCCGGCGGCGTCTTCGATCTGACCGCGCAGGATCCGGAAACGGCCGCTCTTGGCCGAGACTCCGAAGACTTCCGTCAGGTAGCCTTCCCAGATAACGGCCATCACCTCCCCGGGGCCCTTGGCCAGGGCTTCCCTGGGGTCCCCCATGATTTTTCCCAAAAAACGTTTCTCTGCCATGTGGCCTCTTTTAATAATTCATTCCTCCTAAAGGATAACCCAAACTAAATTTCCTGCCACCCAAACCTGATCGCGGCCGGCCTCCGGCGGCTATTTCCCCTCCTGCTGTAAAAAGTTAATCAGGCCCAGGGTCAGCTCCACCATGGCCGTTAGGTCCAGGTTCTCCATGACGTCGCCGGGGCCATGGTAATGGGGGTTGCGCATGAAGGCGGTGTCGGTGAGCATGACCGCGGGGTAGCCTTCATCCCAGAAATTGGCGTGGTCGCTCAAGCGCGCCTCCGGGAGGAGAAGGCCCCCCAGGGGCGCGGTTAGGGTGGCGGTGGGGAGACGGGCCGCCGCCCGGATGGCCTTATTCAACCTTTCCATCAGCGGCTTGGACTTGCGGTTGCTCACCAGGCCGATGAAATTGCCGGTGGTGGGATAACCGAGGAAGCTCAGGGTCCAGGGGATGAACTGGCTGCCGGGCTCCTGGCGGTAATAGCCCACCATCTCCAGGCACAGCATGCCCAGAATTCTCTCTCCATCCCGGCGGGCCCGCTTGGCGTAGACCCGGGACCCCATGTAAGGAGTGAAAAAGGCCGGCGGCTCTTCGGTGGTGAAGCCGATGAAGCTCCAGGGCTTAGGGAGGGCGAGCCCCTGGGCCAGCCGGGCCACTTCCAGGAGCACGGCCACCCCCGAGGCGTTGTCGTCGGCCCCGGGGGTCCCGGCCACCGTG
Organism: Desulfobaccia bacterium; assembly: GCA_041481325.1. Lineage (GTDB taxonomy): Bacteria > Desulfobacterota > Desulfobaccia > Desulfobaccales > 0-14-0-80-60-11 > DASWLF01. Next base: position 5,926 of record JBGPBR010000043.1, on the reverse strand, counting down.
TCGAAGTGGGCTCCCAGGATGTAGTACCCCTGGGGCGCCCGGTCCCCGGCGATGACGTTGCTCACTTCGGTGCCCTGGCAGATGAAAGTCTGACGCCGGGGCCGGTAGCCGCACCGGGCGAAGCGGTCAAAGACGTAGTCCTCCGCCGCCTGGAGGTTTTCCGGCCGGTAGATGCAGCGCTCCCCCAGGTGGACGCTCAGGTATTCCAGGTGCGCCCTAAGGTTGGCCCGGATTTCGTCACGGTTCATGGGTGCGGCCCCGCCGGGACGTAAGGTCCATATTGAGATGATTCCATGGGACAATAAGAGGAGAAAAATTATTCTGAAAACGTAACCCAATCTTAGTTATCCAGGGGATGAGAATTTTTGTAGGGGCTGGGGCTCCCCGCCTTTGGGGGGCGAGTAAGGCTCGCCCCTACAACAGTCTCAGGGCCCGGCCGTGGTTTGCAGGGATAGGAGGTCTTGCCTGGCAAGCCCTACCGGCCCCGGTAATGCAAGGCCAGCCACACCGTGGGCCGGTGGGGGTCGGTCCACTCCACCCGGTGGCGGCAATGGGCCGGAATATTGAGATAATCCCCGGGCTTCAGGACCCGCACCTCGGCTTCGCCTGCGAACCGCAGCCCGGCGCCGCCGCTCAAGAGCAGGACCCACTCGTGGGTCTCCTGGTCGTACCACTGGCCTGCCGGGGTGGCCTGACCTTTTGAAACAAGGCGCTCCAGGTGGAAGTCCCGGCCCTGCAACAGGATTTCGGTGACTTCTGCGGGAATCCGGTCCGGAATTTGCGAAAAAAGGTTACTGACCTCAATCATTCAGCTAGTCCCAAAGGTTATTTTTCTAAACCTGGTCTTTTTTATCATCCTGAATACCTGGAGCTCAAGAGGCTAAAAAGACGAGATTCTTCAATGCGTTTGGGGAATATCAAGATGTCCCCAAGCAGAGCTTGGGGTAAAATTTGCGTTCCCAAACAGTAATTCATGAGCCCTTGGCTCACCCATAAATCATGAAAAGTTGTAGGCTTTTATTATGGTGTGCGATGCGCACCCTACATTAACTTTGAACTTTGAACCTTAAACTTTGAACTTTTCGGAACAGAGCTTGGGAACGAGAAAAGAAAGTCTTCCGGGCCTGGAAAGTCTGGCCTGTGGCCCGCCTTTCCAGCCCCATCAAGGGTTGGGAGGGGGGCTTGGGGGGAGGGCAGGGAGCATTTACAAAAAACTCCCTGGTCCTCCCCCCAATTCCCTGGCCCCCTGCCCCAATAAATCCCTAGCGCTGCTCCCCGCCGCCCCGGCCGATGCCCCATTTTTCCAGGCGGCCGTGGGCGTCCAGTTGGAGTTGCAACCCGAAGGGGATGGGGCGCCCGGGGACGGAAAAGCGCAGGTCCAGCCACTCCAGCACCCGGCCGCTCTCCAGCGCCTGGTCCCGGTACAGCAGGGGAAAGCGGGCGAACTCCAGGTACCGGTCCAGGATTTTCCGGGCGTCGGCAGGTTCTTTGAGGCCCGGGCTGGCGGCCGCCTTCCAGGTGTGGACCACCAGGGCCTGGGGGGGCCGGTACGCGGCCGGCGGCGCCTGGGAGCCCTGGCCCGGCGGCGCCTGGGAGCCCTGGCCCGGCGGCGCCGGGGGAGCCTCCGTCCAGGTTACCGGCGCCCCCGAATCCGGCCAGGGGACGGCCGGCAGTTCCACAAACGCCTGGCGCACTTCCCCGGGCGAGGCCGCAAGAAGCAGCCAGCGCCGGGGGGAGAAGGGTTGGGGCAGGGCCGCCACTTCCTGGTCCGGCTGGGTCCCGGGCGGAAAGACCTGGCGGGCCACTACCATCGCCTGGAGGTGAAAGAGGGCGCAGACCAGGAGATATCCCCCGGCTGCGGCCAGGCACCAGGCCCCCACCCGGCGCCCCCAGGCGGGGGAGGCCAGGGCGGCCGCGGCTCCGGCCAGGAGAACCGCGGTAAAATAGGGGTCAATGATGAAAAGCCAGTCCAGGGCAAAGCGCCGCTGGGAAATGGGGTTGAGGAGCTGGGTCCCGTAGGAGGTGGCCAGGTCCAGCAACAGGTGGGCCCCCAGGATGGCCAGGCCCATCAGTAACAAGGGCTTGAACCAGCGGGGGCCGCCCAGGACCCGGCCCAGGGCCGCCACCAGCAAGGCGAACAGGAGCACCGCCAGGAGGGAATGGCTGAATCCCCGGTGATGGCGGATGAAGGCCAGGCGGTCCCAGTATACCAGGAACCAATCGATGTCCGGCAGCAGGGTGAAAATCACTCCGGCCACGGCGCTCCAGGCCCGGGAGGGACCGGGGGCGAGCTGGGATATGAGCAGGCCCGCGGTGACGTGGGTTACTGGATCCACGGCCACCTCCCCCCGGAAGTGCCGTAATGGGGAAATTGGCGCAGCAGGTCGTTTCTCAGGGCCAAGGCGCTGGGGTAGCGCTCCTCCAAGTTTTTCTTCAGGCACTTCAGGATGACCGCCTCCAGGGCCGGCGGGATATCCGGGTTCAACTCCCGGGGCGGCTCCGGCTCCTGCTCCAGGATCTGGTCGATGAGCAATTTTTCCACTTCGCGATAAAAGGGCAACTCGCCGGTGTAGAGCAGATACATGAGGACGCCGATGGCCCAGATGTCGCTGCGCCGCTCGCTTTTGCCCATGATCTGCTCGGGCGCCATGAAGGGCCGGGACCCCACCATGGTGCCGCTGATGTCTTTTTCGCCCAGGATCTTGGCCACTCCGAAATCCAGGAGCTTCAGGGTGCCGTCAGGTTGGATGATGATGTTGGCCGGCTTGATGTCCCGGTGCATGATGCGGTTTTTGTGGGCGTGGGCCGCCACGTCGATGAGCTGCAGGATGACCCTCTCCACCAGGGGCCGGGGCAGTTCCTGGTCCAGCAGGTCCCCCAGGGTCTTGCCGGCCACGTACTCCTGGATCAACACCAGCCGGCCGTTGTCTTCCAGGGTCTCGATAATCCGCACCACCCCGGGGTGCGGGGCCAGCTTCTGGCAGATGGCGGCTTCTTTGCGAAATTTGACGTTGGCCGCCTTGAGGAAGGGGATCTTGGCCACGTAAGAGCGAGCCGGCCCGGTGGCTTCGGTATCCACCACCAGCCAGACTTCGCCGAAGTTGCCCTGGCCCAGTTTCTTCACCTTTTCATAACGGCCGCCCAGCAACGGGGTCATCTGCAGCAGGGCCAGGTAGTCCCTGGCGCTGGGGAAGACGTGTTCCACCAGGCTCTGGAGGGCCCGCTTCAGGGGGGAAGGGGAGCCCACCGGCTGCACCTGAAAGCTCCGCAGTTCTTGGGGCTGGTCCGACAGGGCCAGGTCGTTCAGGAGCACCGTGACCGGGTGGCCTTCCCGGCTCCTTAGGTGCAGCTTGACGTGGGTGGCTCCCGCCGGCTCCGAGATGGCCCGGCGGAAGCGCTCCCAGTCTTCGGTGGCGTAGAGCAGTTCCTTGAGGTTCATGGGGACCGGACCCCCCCGTTTGCCCGGGAATCCCAGGAGGCGGCGCAAGGCCGGGTTGAGGTTGCAGACCTCGCCGGCGCGGTCGCAGAAGAACAGGGGGTGCCCCGTCTCCTGGAAGATGCGGGAAAATTCTTCATGAGAGCCCAACAGCAAGCGCCGGTCGTGGAGGAGACGCAGCACCACCGCCAGGCGGCTCCGAACCTCGTCGGCCCCGAAGGGCGGCAGCAGGAATTCGTCGGCCCCCGCCTCCAGGGCCCAGGCCGCGACCTCCTCGGAGAACTCCGGATAGGCGACCACGATGGGGATTTCCCGGTGGGCTTCCGCCCCCTTGAGCTCCCGGATGATGAGATGGAGCCCGGGCAGGTCTCCCATGAGGAGCAGGAGTTGGGGGGCCTGTTCCGGGAGCTGGGACCTCAACGCCTCGGGCAGGCAGGAGGCGACTTCATAATGAGCCTCCAGGACCCGGGCCAATTTCTGGCGGGCGTCCGAGGCGGCGCCGGCAATGAGCACTTTTGGAGGCACCCTGGGATCCATGAACCTTCTCAGAAAATGTCTCTGATTTAATAAGCCGGAAAAAACCGCAGCCGACTCCAGGTTCCAGCGCCTCAATATCGCCTTAAGGACCGTTCTAAGGCAAGGTGGAGACCGGCTAATGAGTCGTTGATATTTTCTCCGGATTTCGATGATTTGGCAAGAAGGGATTGCGCTCCGGCCGGATGACCATGCCTGAAGCGGGATTCTGGGGCCGCAGCTTCATTTTATATTGACAAAAAGCCGTCTGCGGGATAAAGATTTTATTCGGCGGCGGGGTAGCTCAGTCGGTAGAGCAGGGGACTGAAAATCCCCGTGTCGGCGGTTCGATTCCGTTCCCCGCCACCAACGATTTCAAGGGGTTAGCCATTTGGCTAACCCCTTTTTATTCTTTCATACAATAAAATTACCCCATAATTACCACCCAAAACATGACGCCTTTATGGGTCCATGGGCCGCCGATCCCCCCAATAATTTGCACAAAATGCGGGCTAAGGGAAAAATCTGATAAACTAACCTTACCGGCTAAATTTGTCCTATCATGCCTTCCTAAAGGCAATTCAGATTTAAAAGAGGAAAGCGGCCAACCGGCGAAATGTGGGAGGACTACCGGGTTTTCAAGGCGGCAGGTTTGCTTAAGGAATGGCGCATGAAGTGGGCGGCCTATCTGGGAGGAAATGTACAATGAAATGTTGGATTTGTGGTAATGACGCAACTACAGGAGAGCACAAGACGAAAGCCTCAGACCTCCGAGCGGAATTTCCGGATGTTACACAAAAAAAGCCGATTTTCCTTCACACAGACCAAGAAAAGAACCAAAAGATTGGTAGCGTCAAATCGGATAAGCTCAAGTTCAATGCGCGAATATGCGCGGAATGCAACAACGCACGAACTGCAAATTATGACCGGGCATGGGAGAGCCTTTCTAAATTCCTAAGAGAAAAAGACCCGCCTATCAAGAAAGGCGATCTTATATGTTTGGACAATGTATTTTCTGGTTCTGTAGCACGCTCGATGCTCGACGTACATCTGTTTTTCGTAAAGCTTTTTGGTTGTATTATAATTGAAAACGGATTGCCAATTGATATAGTGCCATTTTCTGAGGCAATAATGTGCCAAAAGCCACATCCAAAAATTTATATCGCTTTTGGGCCTGCTTTGGATTTGGGAACAGGCTGCACAGACATGCACGTGGCAATTAATAACCTTAATGGAAAATGTGCCTTTGCGACATGGTTTTATATTACCGGTTCTGTTTTGGTAAATGTGATGTACGCAGAACCAAATGAACGGAGGGAAGGGCTTATTGATGCTTGGCATCCAAGCACTATTTCTAATTCGATTATCCTTGCTTAGAATAATGTGTTTGACTTGCCATTAACTACTTTCCTTTTTCCCAAGAAGGGTTAATGGTTCCCTTCCACGCACTATTCGCCGCCGCACGCGGTTAGACTTATCTATTTCGTAAATGATTTCATAGCCATATAGTTTTCTTGTTTCGACTTTCTCAGGTGTTGTCCATCTAAGTTTATATCCCTGATTTTTCATAAACTCCTCAAAACCAGACGTCTTCAACCATTCCCTGTCAACAAGCTTAGCTTCTTCGCTCCATGTAAGACAGCTTTTAATATCTTTGGCGAGAGCATACAATAAACCTAAATATTCAATCATTGTTGCACCTTGTCATTTGATAAAATAATTATTTAGGTATATTAGCCCCTTCAGGCAAGGGGTTCACCTTAACCTCTTTGACGATTTCCTTTCCGTCTCTCAGAAGTGTAATAGTAACTTTCTTGTTTGCATTTGATATTAGAGTTTGTTCGCAATGTTTGGTATCAAGAATTTCGATATTATTAATCTTTTTTATGATATCCCCCTGTAAAATATCGGCTGAAAATGCAGGTGTTTGCTTTACAATTCCAATAACTAACATTCCTTTATTACTACCAATTTTCT
>JBGPBR010000042.1:0-9764 GCA_041481325.1 Desulfobaccia bacterium | reverse complement strand
CCTGCCCTACCCCACACCCCCCACCCAACCCCCAAAAGTAAGGGCGACCCCTTGGGGCGCCCATGTATGGTGGGCACGGCCCACCAAAATCGGTGGCAAAACCGAGGTTTGCCGGATAAAGGCGTTACCAAGCTGGAGCTTGGGAACGAGAGGAAAAGGAACCTATTATGGAAATACTGACTGGAATATTAATAATTATTACAGGCTTCTATGCATGGTCGACCTATCGTATTCTTCAAGCAAATGAGAAAGTTGTCAATGTTATGAGAGACCAGTTGGAAGCCTTGAGGCGCCCTTATATAACGATTGCACCATATACTGTCCCAGGAACACCATTGATAGGCATACGTATATCAAATACTGGAAAATCTCCTGCACAAAATCTAACTCTTAGTATGGATAAGGATTTCTATAAATTCGGTAAAAAGGAAAAGAATATTGCTCAATTCAGTGCATTTCGCGAGCCTATAGAGATGTTCGCCCCTGGAACAGAGCTAATGTTCGATCTTGCTATGGGATTCAATATATTTGCAGAAGATGCTGACCCAAGCATCATGCCAAAAGTGTTTAATATTACATCTTCTTACGAGTTTTTTGGGAAAAAAATTATAGAGAAAAATACTATTGACCTTAAACCTTTTATGAAAAGTACCCAGCCTCGCGATCTGCTCGTAAAAGAATTAGAAAAAATCCGTGAGACGATCGATAAATTTCTGCCTAAATTATAAATTTCTTTTTTCCTCGTTCCCAAGCTCCAGCTTGGGAACGCAATTTTCCGGCGAAGCTCCGCTTCGCCACCTTTTAGCCCCCTTGCCCCATGAGAACCCGCTATACGATTAGAGAGCCAGGCGGCCCGTACTTCATCACCTGCACCGTGGTGAAATGGCTACCGGTCTTCACCCAGAAACCATATTTCGACATTCTCCTGGACGCCCTCCAGTTTTGCCGCCAGCAAAAAGGCCTGAAGGTCCATGCCTATGTCATCCTGGACAACCATCTGCACCTGGTGGTCGCGGGGGACAAATTGACGGATATCATCCGGGATTTCAAAAGTTACACTGCCAAGCTCCTCATCGCCCGGTTGGAGCAGGACCAAAAGACCTGGGTTCTGAATCAATTGCGGTATTATAAGCAACCTGCCAAGACCAAAAGCGACTACCAGGTCTGGCAGAAAGGGTTTTACCCCCAGCAGATTGTCTCTGATGAGATGCTGCGGCAAAAGATCGACTACCTGCATCACAATCCGGTACGCATCGGGGTAGTGGAGCGGCCCGAAGATTGGGTCTACTCCAGCGCCGGGCAGTTTGCCGGAGGGCAGGGGATAATTGAATTGGACGAGTTGTTTTAGCGGTGGCAAACCGGAGGTTTGCCGGATAATGGCGTTCCCAAGCTGGAGCTTGGGAACGAGAAGGTAGAAGGTGAGCCGTGCCCACCCTACCTGGTGGCACCGGCAGGACGCCGGCGCCACTTAAGCCCTGGGAAGATGTAGAAGGGCTTGACGCGCCGTGTTCCTAACTAATATCAGGCTGGTCACCCCCCCTTTTCCCCTTTGCAAAACCCGCCTTTTTGCCTTATAGTGCCCCTTGACTAGTTGACCCGTAGGGGCGGACCTGGGTGTCCGCCTTCAGAGGGCGCACTCACAGGTGCGCCCCTACAAAATATCTGCAAAACCGGCAGATACCTTAAGAGGCGCGTCAGGCATGACCGAACCCGAAACCCAGGAAGAGCGCCAGGCTCAAGCCGCGGCGCCGCCGGAAGCCGCCCCGTCGGCCCCGTCGCCTGAGGTCGGTTCGGCCGCGGCCCCGGCGGCGGCGCCCTGCCCCCCCTGCCCCCCCTGCCCTCCCGGCAGCGAGGAAAAACCCGCCTTCCCCACCCATTTCGCCCGGCTGTTCTTCGGGGTCATCACCCTGCTGGTGCTGTATTACTCGTACCTCATCATCAAGCCCTATCTCCTGAACATCTTCATGGCCCTGGTGCTGTTTTTCACCGCCCGGCCCCTGTACCTGTTGCTGTGCCGGGCCCTGGGCGGCATGAAACTCCTGGCGTCATTTCTGACCTGCCTCATCCTGGCCCTGATTATCCTGATCCCGCTCTTCACCCTGATGAGCATCATCGCCAACCAGGCGTTGGAGTTCTCCAGCCAGGTGAGCAAAGGCATGCAGGGCGACCAGCTCTGGCAGTGGATCGGAGCCAAGATTGACGCCGGCAAGGCCTATCTGGTGCACCTGAACCTGCCCCTGCCCCCCGGGGAGATCAATCTCGAGCAGATCGTCCAGACGGTGGTGACCCGGGCCAGCGCCTTTATCTACACCAACGCCATCGGCCTCATCAAAGGTTTCACCACCTTCTTCCTGGACCTGCTCCTGGTGCTGTTCATCGCGTTTTTCATGTTCCTCCAGGGCGATGACTTTATCAATGCCATCAAAAACCTCTCCCCTCTGGACCAGGCCCACAATGAAGAAATCCTGCGGGAGACGGAGGCCACCATCAAGGCCACCCTCTGGGGCACGGTGATCGTGGCCTTCGTCCAGGGAATTTTGGGGGGAGTGGGGTTCATGATCTTCGGCCTGCCGCAGCCGGCGTTTTGGGGCACGGTGATGATCCCGGCGGCGGTGATCCCCCTGGTGGGCAGCGCCATCATCTGGGGGCCCGCGGCCGTTTATCTCATCTTCACCGGCCACCTGGGTTCCGGCATCGGCTTGATTATCTGGGGCGGGGTGGCGGTGGGCACTATTGACAATGTTCTCAAGCCCATTTTGATGAAAGGCAGCGGCTCCACTCCCGCGGTCTTTGTCCTGTTCAGCATCCTGGGAGGCATTGCCTACTTCGGCATGATCGGCTTCATCCTGGGGCCCCTGGTCCTGTCCTTTCTGCTGTCGCTGCTCCGGATTTACCAGAAGACCATCCTGGCCCCGGCCTGGTCGACTACGGCCCCGGCGGCGGAAAAAGAGGTATAAGAAAAGGGAATCTGGGGTTGCGGTTCTTGCCTGCTATGACAATTAAAGGCAAGGATTGTGGCCGCTTTGCTAAAGGGGGGGGGTACGGGGGAATTAATAACCGTTTGATATGTCCCCTAAATCCCCCTTTAGGAAAGGGGGACTTAAAATACGCACCATTCAGGCCTAGGTTTGCTTATACCTGCTCCAGCTAATGAACCAAATAAAAAGGGCGGGTTTCTCTAACCCGCCCCGGTTCATCAGGCCATCGTTTCTGCGGTTCAACCCGCCAGGGACAGCTCCTGTTTGATCTCCGAGAGGTCCATCTCGCCCAGGAAGGCAGGAGCCCGGGACTCCAACTGCTCGATCTCCTGCTGCACCAGTTCTTTTTCCAGGTGGCGGTCCTCGTGGATGAACTGGACGTATTCCTCGAACAATTCTCTTTTCAGATCCGGAGAGAAGAGCAGCTCTTTCTTAAATCTTTCTTCCAGGCTCAGGATGTTATCGAGCAGATAAAAGTAGATGGAGCGGGCTTCGGCCAGGCGGCCCGCCTGGGCCAGCCGGTCGGCCCGGGCCTGGGCCCGGCGCAGTTTCTGCTCGGCGTCCACCACCGCGCCGGCTTCATCGGCGATCTCCTCCACCGCCCGGTCGATGGATTCCAGGATATCGTCCAGCCCCTGGTCTTCTTCCTTCAGGACCCCCCGCACCTCGGCCACCCGGTCGGCCAGGTCCATGATGATATCCACCAGTTCTTTCTTGGAGTATTTCTTCAGCCGCTCCTTGAGGTCGCCCTGGCCGAGAAACTTGCCGGGGTCTTCGGTCCAGCCCCGGAGCAGGGCCAGAACATGAGCGCAAAGCTCGCCGCTCTCCATTTGGGGGCAGGAGCACATATAGGTGAGCTGGTCATCCAGGATCTTTACTTCCACCTGGTAGGGCTGCTCCTCCAGGACCACGCCCCGGAGGCGGTCGGGCAGGCGATAACCATGCCGCACCTGCTGGTTCTGGACGAGGGTCAGGGCCCGGGCGTTGTTTTCCGGGGTGCCGATCTGGTCCAGGGTCTTGGCGTCCAAATCTTCAAAACGCATGTTCGTCCGTCGATTCCTTAGTTATTTAATTATTTAAAATTTTAGCACATTCCGCGGACTTGGCAACCCATTAATGGCCCGGGGGTGGGTTTTGAGTAAATTTTTTCTAACGGGCGAAGAACGACCGGCTTTGCCGGAACAGTTCATTGAGGCGGTCTTCCAAATCAAGGCGGCGGACTTCCAGGGCCGGTCCCCGGTCGGCGGGCAGCACCCGCAGAGGCTCCCCCACCAGCACCGCCAGGCGGCTTAAAGGCAGGGGGGACTCAAAGCGGTCCCAGGTCCGGAAGGTGATTTTGCGGCTGGCCGCCACCGCCACGGGAATAATGGGAACCTGGGTTTCCCGGGCCAGGTAGAGGACCCCCTTTTGGGCCACCCGGGCCGGGCCCCGGGAGCCGTCGGCCGCCAGGCCGCAGGCATGCCCCCGGCGCCCATAGGCCGCCATGCGCTGCAAAGCCTGGACCCCGCCCTTGCGCCGGGAGCCGGGGCACACGACGAGGCCCAGACCCCGGGCCACTTCGCCGATGAACTGCCCGTCCCGGCTGGGGCTGGCCATAATTACCAGGGGCCGCGACTCTGCATACAGATGCTTAGCGTAGTAGAGGAGAAAGAGGAGATGACAATGCCAGGTGGCAAAGATTGCCGGAGCGGCGGTGCGCATTAAATGTACGGCCTCTGGATCCCCCTCCAGTTGGACGGAGCAGGTGTTGAGCAAACCCTGCACCAAGGTCCGGACCAGGACCGGGGCCCAGCGCTGCCAGAGGGGATGGTCCAGACGGATTTTCATGGGAGTTTCAAGTAGGGAGTTTCGGGTTTCGAGATAAGGCCGGGACGGGACATGGCTGGCCGGTTATTCCTTCGACTGGAGGCGCTCCAGGATCTTGGGGGTGTAGAGGTCGTGCTCCAGCACCTGGGCCGACACCGGGCGGATCATGCTCAGCTTCATCATCAGAAAGTTGAGGCGGCGCATCTGCTTCAGCTTCTCGGCTTCATCCTCCATGGAGGCCACCAGGTCCTGGAGGGTCACCACCTCCCGGCGCAGCTCCAACTCCGGCGGCAGGCAGTCGGCGTTTTTCAAAATCTTATAAGCCATGCGCAGTTCCAGGGGGATGTGGCTGTCGTCCTCGAATTTGAGGGGCTGGCCCCGGCCCTGGAGGTTGTCGAACTCCCCGGCCTCGATGGCCTCCCGGATGCGGTTTTCGGCGATCCTCTCGAAAAATATCATGCGGTATTCCTGATGATTTTTCCCGGCCGCACTCACCGCCGCTTGCGGGCCCGGTCCATTTCCCGTTGCTGCTCCCGGCGACGGATGGTCTCCCGTTTATCCACCTTTTTTTTGCCCCGGGCCAAGGCGATCTCCACCTTGGCGTGTTCGTTCTTGAAATACAGCTTCACGGGAATCAGGGTATAGCCCCGTTCCTGTACCTTGCCCAGGAGCCGCCGCAATTCGAAGCGGTGCAGGAGGAGTTTGCGGGGCCGCTCCGGGTTGTGGCTGTCCACCGCGGCGTGGGAGTAGGGACCGATATGGGCGTTGTACAGGTAGATCGCGCCGTCCCGGAACCGGGCATAGGCGTCGTCGATGCTGGCCCGGCCCTGGCGCAGGGACTTGACTTCCGTCCCTTGCAACACCAGCCCGGCCTCGTAGAGGTCGTCGATGGCGTATTCGAAATAGGCCTTGCGATTGCGGCAGATCACCTTGATGTTGTTCTCCGTCGTCATGATGCCAATTTGTTGGCCAGGGGACGGCCGAACCGGAAGATCTCCGGGAAGCGGTCATTCATCTTGCGGTTCACGTAGTCGTTGACTTCCTCTTCCGTGGATTTGGAAAGGGCCTGTCCCGCAAATTCCGTGGCTTCCCGCAGAGAAGTCAGGCGGATGACCCGTTTGACCACCGGCACCGCCATGGGGTTCATGGAGAACTCTTTAACTCCCAGGCCCAACAGGATTGGGATATTCAGGGGGTCTCCGGCCATCTCGCCGCAGATGGCCACCGGGATGCCGGCCTTGAGCCCGGCCTGGACTACGTCCCGCACCATGCGCATCACCGCGGGGTGCAGGGGCTGGTACATATCGGCCACTTGCTTGTTGACCCGGTCGATGGCCAGGGCGTACTGAATCAGGTCGTTGGTGCCGATGCTGAAGAAATCGGCCTGCCGGGCCAGGAGCTCCGCCAGGGTGACGGCGGCCGGGACCTCGATCATGGCTCCCACCGGCAGGTCGGGATCAAATGGCACCCGGTCTCTGCGCAGTTCCTCCTTGACGGATTCCAGCAGCCGCCTGGCCTCCTGTATCTCCCGGGGGCTGGAGATGAGGGGAAACATGACCCTCACCTTGCCGTGGGCCGAGGCCCTGAGGATGGCCTTGAGCTGAGACTGGAAGATTTTCGGCTCCTTGAGGCAAAAGCGGATGGCCCTGAGGCCCAGGGCCGGATTCATCTCCGGGGGGTACTCCAGGGGGGACAGGAACTTGTCGCCCCCGATGTCCAGGGTGCGGATGGTCACTTCCCGGGGAACCATGGCGGTCACCACCTGACGGTAATCCTGGAAGAGTTCTTCTTCCGTGGGCAACTGCCGCTGGCGCAAGTACAGGAACTCGGTGCGATAGAGCCCGATGCCGTCGGCCCCGTATTTCAGGGCCAGGGAGACTTCGTCGGGCATTTCGATATTGGCCAGGACCCGGGTGGGGTGGCCGTCGCTAGTGACGGCCGGCAGGGCGCTGCCCTGATTGACTTCGGTTTTAAAGGTCTCGAACTCTTCCTTGGTGGTCCGGTAGGACCGGATCATGTCGTCATCGGGGTTAACCACCACCCGGCCCGTCAGGCCGTTAACGATGATCAGGTCCCCGGACTCGATCTCCAGGGTGGCGCTGTCCAGGCCCACCACCGCCGGGATCTCCAGGGAATGGGCGATGATGGCGGTGTGGGAGGTCTTGCCGCCCCTTTCGGTCACGAACCCCAACACCTGGGCCTTGGACATCTGGGTGGTTTCCGCGGGCGACAGGTCCCGGGCCACCACGATAACCGGCTCGCCGAAGGCAGAAAGCCGGCTGCCGCTCCTGCCGGTGAGATGGCCCAAAAGGCGGTGGTAGACCGACTCCACGTCCTGGATGCGGCCCCGGATGTGCTTGTCGCCGATGCGCTGGAACACCTCCTTGATTTTCAGAAAAGCCTGGTACAGGGCCCGCTCGGCGTTGAAGTTCTGCTCCTGGATCAGGCGCTGGGTCTCCTGGAGGAGCATCCGGTCCCGGAGGATCATCAGGTGCAGGTCCAGGATGTGGACATGCTCCTTCAAATCCCCGGCGATTTCATTTTTGAGGCGGGTCATCTCCTCTTCCGTCTGGTCCACGGCCCGGCGGAAGCGCTCCAGTTCGTCGGCCACCTCCTGGGGCGAGTACAGGAGGCGGGTAGAGACCTGGGCGCCATGGTTCAACACCTGGGCCGGGCCCATGACGATGCCGGGCGAGGCGGCAATGCCCTCCAGGATGCGGTTCTTCCGGGTCATGATTCTCCAAACTTGCGGGCGAACAGGGAGACGATATTGGCGGCCGCCTCCCGGGCCTGGGGGCCCCGGGCCCGGAGCACCAGGCGGGTTCCCTGGGGGCAGTCCAGAGCCAGGACGTCCAACAGGTCCCTGGCGTTAACCACCTGGCCGTCTTTTTCCAGGGTGATCTCCGCCTCGAACTGTTGGGCCGCAGTGGCGATCTTGGCCACCGGTCTGGCATGCAGGCCCAGGCGGTTTTCCACCCAGAGTTCCTTTTCCACTTCAGCCATAATAACGATATCGAATTCTTGCCCCATAATTCTATCATGAAAAATCAGGATGGAAACGTAATTGCACCCTTTCACCCTGATAAGCGGTTTTAGATGAATGGTGCGTAAGACGCACCCTACCTCAGCCTTTAAAGGCAGTCGCACCTGAGCTGACTCACCCGTAAATCCTAAAAAGATGGTGGGGGGGCATCCCCGCCTGCCCCATTTGGTAGCCGTGGGCTTTACCGTGAAAGTCCCTGTAGGGGTGGGGTTACCCGGCCCCCGCCGCACCGGCGAGACGCCGGTGCCGTCAATGATAAATCCATTTCGGGGCAGAATAAGCGCCGGCCTTAAACGGGGCCTCAGGGCAGACGGCCCTGGGCCTTCAGGGCCAGGCAGGCCTGGTAGACCCGGCGTCGGGGCAGCCCCAGGTCCGCGGCCACCTGATCCGCCAGCCGGCGGCCGGCGAGGTTCCTTTCCCGGGAGGTCTGGAGGAGCGCTTCTTCCAGGCCGAGTACCGCGGCGGGGCCTTCCTGGGGCCCGGAGGTGGGGCAGGCGAGCACCAGGGCGCATTCGCCTTTGACTGCCACCTCCTGGAGCCGGGTCGCCACTTCCGCAACCGGCCCCCGCCAGGCCTCCTCAAACTTCTTGGTGAGCTCCCGCACCACCAGGACCTGACGCCGCGGCATGACGCCGGCCAGTTCCTCCAGGGTGCGAACCAGGCGCCGGGGGGATTCATAGATGATTACCACCCGGTTTTCCGCGGCCAGCCCTTGCAGCAACCGCAGCCTCCGGCCTGGGCCCCGGGGGAGAAAACCGAGAAACAAGACGTCGCCTTTGAAGCCGGACATGGACAGGGCCGCCACCCCGGCGGCGGGGCCGGGGACGGCCTCCACCTTTACCTGCGCCTGCCAGGCCAGGTCCACCAGGTCGGCCCCGGGGTCGGAGAACCCGGGGGTGCCGGCGTCACTCACCAGGGCGATATTTTCCCCGGCGCTCAGGCGCCGGATGAGCTCCGGGCCTCGGGCGGCCTGGTTGTGGGCGTGGTAGCTGATGAAGGGGGTGCTGATGCCGTAATGAGTCAGGAGCTTCCGGGTGCGGCGGGTGTCCTCCGCGGCGATGAGGTCCGCCTCCTTCAGGACCCGCAGGGCCCGGAGGGTGATGTCCTCTAAGTTCCCGATGGGGGTGGCGACGATATAGAGGGTTCCGTTTCCCATCTTAATCCGATAACCATCGCTTAGATTTTCATCTCGTTCCCAAGCTCCCGCTTGGGAAGGCAATTGCCCGCCAAGCTCTGCCTGGCGCCGGTCCCGGACCTGAACTCAGGACCTGAACTCAGTCGATTATGGTGGGCCGTGCCCACCCTACATGATTTTTATTTTTCCAACCCAACAACTAAAACGCCTCCTGGATAATCTCCACCCGGGGGGCATCGCTGGCAAAGGTGATGGCCACCACGTCAAAGCGCACCGCCACTTCACCCAGGCGCTTCTGCTTCAGGTAATATGCGGCCAGGCGCCGGAGGCGGGCCTGCTTGGCCGGGGAGACCGCCTCCTGGGGAGCGCCGAACCGCTCGCTGCGCCGGGTCTTGACCTCGATAAAGACCAGGGTTTTCCCCTGCCGGGCGATGAGGTCAATTTCTCCCAGGGTGCAGGTGTAATTGCGCTCCAGGATTTTATAGCCCTGCTTCTTCAGGGCCGCCGCGGCCAGGTCTTCGCCAGCCTCGCCCAACTGCCGCCGCAAGTCTTTCATATGGAAATGTTTTTAGCACAGGCGGGACGCCGGGGCCAGTTGTATTCTTGATGAGGTGGGGCGGGCCGCCGGGCCCGCCTCATTATGTCGCCATAAATTTTCAGGGCAGGCACAGAGGCCTGCCCCACCGATTCTTGCTTGGAACAATTATAGAGAAAAGAAACTGGTGGGCCATGCCCACCCTACACTAGGTCTGCCTGAGGGGTATAAAAGAAAATTATTTCATCATTCGCTTACGGGGGTTGG
>JBGPBR010000041.1:0-9815 GCA_041481325.1 Desulfobaccia bacterium | reverse complement strand
TGGGCGATGATGGAGGCGATGATGGTGAGGAGCCTCAGGTCGTGGTCCAGGTCCAGGTCCCGGTGCAGGCGGTCCACCGAGAGGGCCCCGATGGTCTGGTGGTTGATCTTGACCGGGACGCACAGAAACGAGAGCTCGTCTTTTTCCCGGCTGCCCCGGGAGCGGGTGCGGTTCAGAAACATGGGTTCCTGGCTCACCACGGGGACCACTGCGGCCTCTCCGGTCTCCACCACCCGGCCGGTGATGCCTTCGCCCAGCTTGTAGCGGCCCCGTTTCCGGGCTTCCGCGGTGAGACCGTGGGCCACCTCGATCTGGAGCTCCGAGGTATCCGGGTTCAGGATGGTGACGGTGCCCCGGCGCATGCCCATGCGCTGGGCCAGGATTTGCAGGATGCGCTGCAGGCTCCGGGGCAAAGGCCCCAGGGTGCCCAGGGTTTCGGTAATTTCGTACAACAACGCCAGTTCTTCCATAGGGCACCTTAGACAATCTTAATAGGGTCTCTCCAGCAGCTTGGATTCAGGCGAGACCGGCCCCGGGCTGCCGGCCGGTTCCTTCAGGATTGAGAGGTCTTAAGGAAAGCCTGCCGGCCGGGGAGGCCTGGTAATTATGATAATATGCCATTTTCGTATATTTTGCAATGGATTAGAAAATTGTTTGTTACGAAAATGTGAACTGCGGCGCGGCGCCGGGAAATTTCCGGGACGTTCCTTGACAGTAACCGGTTTTCTAGCTATTTTTAGGCAGTTGAGGAGAGTGGCAAAGTTTTCCCCCAGGGGGCAGCCGGGGCAGGGAGCCGATGCAGGACCGTTTCTTCCAGCGGGCCGGTCACACGGTCGTGGGTTTCCTCGACTACATGGGGGAACTGGGCCTCTTTTTTCTGGACGCCTGCCGCACCTTGCCCCACCCGCCCTGGTTTTTCCGGGAAGTGGTGGCGCAGATGTACCACCTGGGGGTGCGGACCTTTTCTTTGGTGGCGGTGGCCTCCTTCGCGCTGGGTTTGGTGCTGGCCATGCAGGGCATCAACGTCCTGGCCATGTTCGGGGCCACCAACTACATCGCCACCTCCGTGGCCTTCACCTTTTTCCGCGGCTTGGGCCCGCTGCTCACCGGCATCATGTTGGCTTCCCGGGGCGGCGCCGGTATGGGGGCGGAGCTGGGCTCCATGCGGGTGACCAGCCAGATTGACGCCCTCACGGTGAGCGCGGTGAACCCCATGAAATACCTGGTGGTGACCCGCATCCTGGCCTGCATGCTGGTGACGCCCTTGCTGGCGGTGGCCGCCAACCTCATCGGCATCCTGGGCGGCATGGTCATCGGCGTGGGCCAGGTGGGCATGACCCCCGCCTATTACTATACCCTGACCATCAAATATTTGACTCTGCGGGACGTTCTCCCCGGCATCGGCAAGACTTCCATCTTCGGGATGATTGTGGGAACCGTGTCCTGCTTTCACGGCTACACTACGGAGCACGGCACCTTCGGGGTGGGGCAGGCCACCAAGACCGCAGTGGTGGCCTCGATTCTGTTGATCCTGATAGCCGATGTCATCCTTACCAAGCTGACCCTGCTTTTCTGGCCTTAGATCAGGGCGGCGGCGCGAATATGACGGTAACTTGCCGGAAAAATGAGGAGGGGGTTGGTTGTTATTGAATCCCTCGCCTCCCTTGAGGAAGGGGGGGGCAAGATCATGGTTTTAAGGGTAAATCCCAATAATAGTGGGGCGGTGGCGTCTCCCCTGGCGGCGCCGTCGGACCCCCTGATCTCTTTCCTCGGGGTGCATAAATCCTTTGGAGACAAGGTGGTGCTGGGGGGCGTCGATCTGGAGATCAAGGCCGGCCATACCCAGGTGATCCTGGGGCGCAGCGGCTCCGGCAAGACCGTACTGACCAGCATGCTGGTGGGCCTCAATCACCCAGACGCCGGCAGCATCAAGGTGGAGGGGGTGGAGATTACCCGGTTTGCCTCCGACGCCGACTGGTGGGACCTCCGACTGAAGACCGGCTACCTCTTCCAGGGCTCGGCCCTGTATGATTCCATGAGTGTGGCGGAAAACATTGCTTTTCCCATGGTGCAGCACCGCAACTGGAGCGAGGCGGAAATCCGGCGCCGGGTGCGGGAGAAACTGGCCCAGGTGGACCTAAAGGGGATCGAAGCCTTGGAGCCGGCCGAGCTTTCCGGCGGCATGGCCCGCCGGGTGGCCCTGGCCCGCAGCCTGGCGCTTGACCCCGAAATCATCATCTACGACGAACCCACCGCCGGCCTGGACCCGATTACCGCAGACGGAATCAGCCAGTTGATCCGCCACCTGCAGCGGACCCTCAACGTAACCTCCATCGCGGTCACCCACGACCTGCGGCTGACGGAACTGGTGGCCGACCGCATCGCCATGCTCTTCGACGGCAAGTGGGGGTTCGTGGGGACTTATCAAGAGTTTCGCCAGTCCCCCCACCCGGAGGTGCTGCGCTTTCTCCACCGCGAACCCCAGGAGGAGACTCCCGGATGATTTCCCGCCGATACGAAACCATTGTGGGCATTTTTGTGGTGGCCTCTATCCTGGCGCTCTTGGTCATGGTGCTGATCATCGCCAGGCAGGAAGGGCTCTTCCAGGAGTACGTGGAGTACCGGGCCGTTTTCAGGAATATCAGCGGCTTGAAGGTTGGTTCAGAGGTGCATCTGGCCGGGGTCATCGTGGGCAACGTCACCGACATCACCATAACTCCCAACGGCATGATCGTGGTGACCTTCAAGGTCTTTAAGAAATACAGCGAACAGATCCGGTGGAATTCCCTGGCCTCCATCGGTTTCATGGGCCTCCTGGGGGAAAAGAGCCTGGACCTCACCGCGGGGTTGCCGGAAAAGCCGCCGGTGCCCCCGGAGGGGTTCGTGGCGGCGTCGGAACCCCTGGACGTCACCCAGCTTTTGGCCAAGGCCGGGCCCAGCCTGGTGGACCTGGAAAAAATCCTCAGCAACCTGGTGACCCTATCCAATAAAATGGTGCAGCCGGAGGCCGAATTCAGCCAGACCCTGGACCGGCTCGCCCGGATCATTACCAGGATCGAGCAGGGCCAGGGCAGCCTGGGGTTGCTGATCAACAACCCGGACCTGCATAAGGAAGCCGTCGCCGCCATGGCCGGAGCCAATAAATTGGTCACGGACCTTAGCCGGAGCCTCTTTGGGGGGCCGGAGCCCCAGGGGGCGATGCAGAAGAAGGCCCGGCCGCCGCTTAACGAACTCCAGGAAACCCTGGCCAATGCCGCCAAGGTGGCTGAAAACCTGAAGGAGGCCACCACCCGGCTGCCGGGATTAATGAAAAATCTGAACTCTTTTCTTGCCAACCTGGACCAGGCCGGGAAAGGATTGCCGGGGCTGGTGACCGAGGCCGAGACCCTGGCGGGCGACGCCGACGCGGCGGCCAAGGCCGCCCAGCAATCCTGGTTCCTGCGCAAATACGTGCCTAAACCCAAGGAACACACCATCCGGATGGAATAATTCCTCCGTCCCGGGGAAATGGAACCAACTTAGTCGGTAACTTATTGAAATTCATTTTTTTATTAGCCGAAAACCGAAAACGGCATCAGGGCCGGGAAAGGATAGGGCGTGAGAGTTAGACGGGGTTGGTGGTGGGCGGTTTGCCTGCTGGGGCTGGGCTGCGCCGGGTCCCCCAAGACCGGGGTGGACCTGGAAGCCAAGGCGATCTCGCTCAATCAAGCCGGCTATGAGTATTACCTCCAGAGCCGCTGGAACCTGGCCCAGGAGAAGTTCGCCCAGGCCCTGAAGTACAACCGTCTCATCGACCGCCGTTCCGGCATCGCCGCCAATCTCAACAACCTGGGGGCCGTGGCCCGGGAGCAGGGCAACCCGGGACAGGCCGGGCATTACTTCCTGGAGGCGTTGTCCATCAACCGAAATCTGGGTGATCCCTCGGCCCTCTCCGAAACCTTGAACAACCTGGGGTTGGCCTATCTGGCCCAGGGCCGGGTGGCGGAGGCCCAAAAGGTCTATCAAGAAGCCCTGGAGTACGCCCGGATGCTGCCCCCGGGGCCCTTGCTCGCTCTGTCCCTGACGCACCTGGGGGATGTGGCCCGGGTCTGCCGGGACTATGACCTGGCCCTGAATTACTACCACCAGGCCATCATGGCGGACCGCGGGCAAAAAGACGCCCGGGGCCGGGCCAGGCGCTGGGAGAAGCTCGGGGTGACCTTCCTGGACCTCAAGGACTACGACCGGGCCGGCGCTTACCTCAACGACGCCCTCCGGGAGTTCCGCCGCCTGGAGGACACCGACGGCATTGCCGCGACCCTCAATGACCTGACCCGTCTGGCCCTGGCCCGGGGCGACCGGCCAGCGGCGGATTTCTACGGCGGACTCCTGCTGGAGCTCTACCAGGCCCGGGGCCAGGAGGGGAAGGCCAAGGAGTTGGAGGAATTGTGGCGGCGGAAAGTGAGTGGTAAGCAGTGAGGATAGGGCAGTAAGCCCAGGGCTCAGGCGCGACCGCTTGAAAAGGTCGTGGTAGGGTGCGTCTTACGCACCATCGTCCATCCCGGAGGTTCGGGACCAGGCTGGCAGCCTGCGCCACCGCACCTACCCGACCCCCAGCTTCACATTTAAGGATTAATCATGGAACGAATCCTACTTTTCCTGGAGGACCGGGCCGCGGCCCGCAAAATGAAGGGGTGGCTCTTGGACGGCTACCAGGTGACCGCAAGCTCGAAGGTCGCGGACCTGGCGAAGTCCTGGGACCTGGCCATTGTGGACCCCGCCGGGCTGCGGCTCCGGCGCGCCGCCCTGGCGACCCGGAAACCGGCGGCACAGAACGGCGTCTTTCCCGTGCTCCTGGTGGCCCCGGCCGCGGAGTTGGAGAAATTTTCCCAAGAGACCGGGGTGGACGAGGTCATCAGGTCCGAGGGGGGCCGGGGGGAATTGTTGCTCCGGGTGCGCAACCTGCTTGAGCTCCGCGGTCTCCGCCGGGGAGCGCCGGCCGGGGCGGAGGCCCAGGTCCTGGGGGCGGATCTCCAGGCGGCCAACCAGGAGTTGCGGGTCCAACCGGAGGCATCGGTTATCCAAAACGAAGAACTCTTGGTCCAAAAGGAGGCGCTAGAAAACCTGGCCGCCGCCAAAGCGGCCGAGGAAGCGGTGCGGCGGGCCGGGGACGAGTGGGAGCGCACCTTCGACGCCATCCCCGACCTCATAGCCATCCTGGACCGGGAGCACCGGGTGGTGCGGGGCAACCGGGCCATGGCGGCGGCCCTGGGGCTTAAGCCGGCAGAGCTGGTGGGGCGGCCTTGTTATGAAGCGGTGCACGGCCTCGGCGCGCCGCCGGATTTTTGCCCCCACTCCCGGCTGGTACGGAACGGCCAGGAGCATAGCGCGGAAGTCCACGAGTTTGGCCGGGATTTTCTGGTCACCGTCTCGCCCCTCACCGACGGCCAGGGAAACACCCTAGGCAGCGTCCACGTGGCCCGGGACATCACCGTGGTCAAGGCCGCGGAGAAGGAAATCCGACGTCTGGCCAGCTTCCCCCTGCTCAACCCCAACCCGGTCCTGGAAGTGGACCAGCAGGGGCAGATCATCTTTGCCAATCCCGCGGCCCGGCAGGTGGCGGAGAGATCGGGTCTGCCGGAAGGAGTCGGCGCCTTTCTGCCCCCTGATCTTCAAGAGAGGTTAGCCGCGGTCCGCCAGGGTGGCGTCCGCCAATATTCCTTTGACCTGGCTCTCGGGGACGCCTTCTTTGTGGTCTATGTGAGTTTCCCCCATGACCTGCCCACGGTTCGACTTTACGCCATGGACTTCACGGCGCGCCAGCGGGCCGAGGAGGAGCGGCGGGAAAGCCGGGAGGACTTGAACCGGGCCCAGGCCGTGGCCCATACCGGCAGCTGGCGGCTGGAAGTGCGGCGCAACGAATTGACCTGGTCCGACGAAAATCACCGGATATTTGGGATTCCCCAGGGAACCCCGATGACTTATGAGACGTTTCTCAGCAGCGTGCACCCGGAGGACCGGGAGTACGTGGACACGGAGTGGACCGCGGCCCTTAGCGGCGAGCCATACGACATCGAGCACCGCATCGTCGTGGACGGCAGGGTGAAGTGGGTGCGGGAACGGGCCGAACTGGAGTTCGATCCCCAGGGCCAGCTTCTCGGCGGGTTTGGAACGACTCAGGACATCACCGAACGCAAGCAGGCCGAGGAGGCCATCCGCCGCCAGGCCGAGCTCCTGGACCTGGCCCACGACGCCATCTTCGTCCGGGACCTGCAAGACCGCATCGTCTTTTGGAACCGCGGCGCGGCAGCAACCTACGGCTGGTCCAGGGAAGAGGCCCTGGGGGAAAACCACCGCCTGCTCCTCAAGACCGAATTTCCTAGGCCGCCGGAGGAGATCGAGCAGGAATTGCTGAAATCCGGACATTGGGAAGGGGAGCTCACCCATTTTACCCGGGACGGCCGGCGGGTGACCGCGGCGAGCTCCTGGGTCCTGCACCGGGAAGTCGGGAAGCCGGCCCGCATCCTCCAGATCTGCACCGACATCACGGCCCGCAAGCAGGCCGAAGAAGAGCTCAAGCGGACTCACGGCGAGCTGGAGCGCCGGGTCAGGGCCCGCACCGCGGACCTCAAGGCCACGGTGGAGCAGTTGCAGCGGGAAGTGGAGGAGCGCCGGCAGGCCGAGGAGGCGCTGCGGGAGTCGGAGGAAGAGATGCGCTTCCTGGCCGCCCAGATCATGAAGGTCCAGGAGCGGGAGCGGGCCCGCCTGTCCCGGGAGCTCCACGACGGCCTGGGCCAGGCGCTGCTGGTCTTCAAGCTGACGCTCCGGTCCATCCAGAAGCAGTTGCCGGCCAGGGATAAAGAACTCCGGCAGGACACCAACTTCGCCCTGCAGTACATCGACGAGATCATCGAGGACGTCCGCCGCATGTCCCACAACCTGAGCCCCACGGTCCTGGAAGACATCGGCCTGTTTTCGGCCATCCGGAACCTGTGCGACGAATTCCGGAGGCTCAACGACCTGGAGGTTGCCCTGGTACTGGATGAAGTGGAGGAACTCTTGTCCAAAGAGGCCCAGATCAACATCTACCGCATCTTCCAGGAGGCCCTGACCAATATCAGCAAGTACGCCGACGCCGGCCGGATTTCCCTGGCGATCAAGAAGCAGGGCGACAAGATCGCCTTTGCCATCGAAGACGACGGCGCCGGGTTCGACGTGGCCGAGGTCCTCACCCGGGCCGCCGCCAGGAAGGGCCTGGGGCTGGCGGCCATGACCGAGCGGGTCCGCATCCTGGGGGGAGAGCTGGAAATTGCCAGCCAGGCAGGGCGGGGCACCCGGATTGCCTTCCAGATCCCGGTGCGGCGGGACTAATGCCATTTGCCGTTTTAAATGCAACCAACTTAACCGATAATTCCTTGATAATTCGCATTTTACTAACCGAAAATCGAAAACAGCAAACGGTATAAGAAGGCTCGCGGCCGCGGAGCACCGGGCGGTTATCCTGGCGGCCCAAAGTCTGGCGCCTCAAACCCGGCTGCAGAAATGCGGTTGACTCCCCCGGAGGGGGGACTTACCTTCAATCCAGGCAATTTGACCGTCTTCCCGACTGCCGCCGGGCGGGGCGAGGCGCGAGGGCCGGCGGCGCCGGCTGGAAGCTGGCGCCCCGGTAGCGCCGACGGTCCGGGCGGCGCAGTGGGGCGGCGGTCCCACATTTTCCCAAGCTTTGCCTGGGCAAGATAGATGGTGGGCCCTGCCCACCCTACCTGTTAGCTTG
Source organism: Desulfobaccia bacterium (assembly GCA_041481325.1). Lineage (GTDB taxonomy): Bacteria > Desulfobacterota > Desulfobaccia > Desulfobaccales > 0-14-0-80-60-11 > DASWLF01. Next base: position 2,062 of record JBGPBR010000041.1, on the reverse strand, counting down.
GTTCTCGACACGGAACCCCCCCGGAGGCAGCGATGTTCGGCAAGCGGATCAAGTTGTTCAAACTCTTCGGCTTCGAGGTCAACATCGACCTCAGTTGGCTCGTCATCGCCAGCCTGGTTACCTGGTCCCTGGCGGCGGGTCTCTTTCCCTACCTGTACCCCCATCTGGAGCCGGCCACCTACTGGTACATGGGAGGCGCGGGCGCGGTGGGGCTGTTTGTCTCCATCATCTTGCACGAGTTTTGCCACTCCATCGTGGCCAAGAGATTCGGCATGCGCATGAAGGGCATCACCCTGTTCATTTTCGGGGGGGTGGCGGAAATGGGGGACGAGCCGCCCAGCGCCGCGGCGGAATTCTGGATGGCCGTGGTGGGGCCCTTGTCCAGCCTCTTCATCGGCGGCGTCTGCTACCTGATTTATCTCGGGGGCCTGGCCGGGGACTGGCCGGTGCCGGTGAACGGGGTGCTCCGCTACCTGGCCTATATCAACGCCTTGCTGGCCGGCTTCAACCTGGTGCCGGCCTTCCCCCTGGACGGCGGCCGCATCCTCCGCGCCATTCTCTGGGGAGCCAGACAGGACTTGCGCTGGGCCACCCGGGTGTCCTCGGCCATCGGGGCGGGATTCGGCATTGTCTTGATCATCCTGGGCATCCTGGAGATTATCCGGGGGAACTTTATCGGCGGCATCTGGTGGTTCCTCATCGGCATGTTTCTCCGGGGCGCGGCCCAGATGTCCTACCAGCAGCTGATGATCCGCAAGGCCCTGGAGGGCGAGCACATTCGGCGGTTCATGAACCCCAATCCCGTCACCGTGCCGGCCGCCGCCACGGTGCAGGAACTGGTGGAGGATTACATCTACCGGTACCATCACAAGATGTTTCCGGTGATGGCGGGGGACCGGCTGGTGGGCTGCATCACCACCCGGGAGGTGAAGGAGCTGCCCCGGGAGGAGTGGGGCCGGGAGACCGTGGAGCGGGTGGCGTCCCGGTGCTCTCCGGAAAACACCATCGCCCCGGAGGCCGACGCCACCCAGGCCTTGGCCAGAATGAACCAGACCGGGGTGAGTCGCCTGCTGGTGGTGCAGGACGGCCACCTGGTGGGCATCGTGAGCCTAAAGGACCTGCTGAACTTCCTGTCGCTCAAGGTGGAGCTGGAGGAGCGCGAGTGAGGTTTCAGGTTTCAGGTTTTGGGTAAGTTGCGCCTGAGCCTCACCCATAAATCATGAAAAGATGGTAGGAGGGCGTCCCCGCCCGCCCCAGGCGGCAAGCCGCAGGCCCTTACTTACAAAAAACCTGCCCCGGGCAGCCGGGGGCGGCGGTCCTAGATTTTCCCCTAGTTCCCAAGCTGCGCTTGGGCAAGGTCGATGGTGGGCCTTGCCTACCCTACATTTTCAACTCATTCCCTGGGGCTCAAGCCTTCTCAATTTCCGCCAGGTATTCCGCATAAAGGTCCACGTCGCCGCTCTCTTGCCGCTGCCGGTCTTCGTAGGGCCCGGCCAGGCGGCGATAAAATTCGTCGGCCAGGTTTTTGAAGATGCCGGTGATCAGGGCGATGAGCCAGTAGCGCAGGGGCCCGAACCGCCGGCGGGCCACCTGGAGCGCCAGCCGGGTGCAGGCATAGTTCAGGAGGCCGGCAAAGGCCGCGTCGTAGTCGTACTTTTTCGCTTCCCGGACCAAACCCAGGGCCAGTTGATCAATGAGGGGGTCCAGTTCCCGGCGATGCTCCGGCGCCACGTAAGGCATGGTTCTTCTCCCCTTGGATTTTAATCATAACTTAAGTCGCGGGCCCGGTTTATCTAAAGGGGGCCGGGACCGGACCCCTCATACCGATTCGCAATCTTTTGGTGGCACAGGCGTCTCGCCTGTGCCGCGCCGGCTAAAGCCTGCGGCTACAAAATCCAAATCCATAAGACCCATCCGTCATTCTGCTAATTATATCCTTTTAACATTATTTGGGGCAGGGATTCAGGTTCCTAGTGCGCAGGCGAAACCAAAAAGCCCGTAGGGGCGGTTCGCGAACCGCCCCTACAGCTGCAGGGTAGGCATTGCCCACCAATAGCAGGGC
>JBGPBR010000040.1:0-10015 GCA_041481325.1 Desulfobaccia bacterium | reverse complement strand
GCTTGATCTTGTACAGCGGCGGCTGGGCGATATAGATGTATCCACGCTCTACCAGTTCCGGCATTTGCCGGTAGAAGAAGGTAAGCAGCAGCGTCCGGATGTGGGCGCCATCAACGTCCGCGTCGGTCATGATGATGATGCGGTGATACCGCAACTTCTCGATGTCGAAATCCTCGGTGCCGACGCCGCAGCCGAGCGCCGCGATCATGGTCTTGATCTCGTCGCTGGGTTCGGACCTGTCCAAGGATGAAGTTAATCTCGCCGACCTGCGCTACCACAAGATCATCATCATGACCGACGCGGACGTGGACGGAGCCCACATCCGCACCCTGCTCCTGACCTTCTTCTACCGCCAGTTGGAGGCCCTGGTGCGGGAAGGCTACCTGTACATCGCCCAGCCCCCCCTCTACCGCCTCACCCGGGGGACGGAAAAGACCTACCTCAAGGACGCCGGCGCCTTCAAAAAGTACCTGTTGCAGCGGGGTATCGAGAAAAAGCGCCTGCGGCTGGGGGCCAACCGCACCCTGGAAGGCCAGCCCCTGGGCCAGGCCCTGGAGAGGGTCATGGCCTATCAGGAATACCTGAGCCGCTTTGAAAAACGGGGCCTGTCCCGGAAGATCCTAAGGCTGCTCCTGGACAAGGGGCTGCGGTCCAAGGACGGTTTGCGGCGGGAAGACCTGCTCCAGGAGTTTATCGCCGCTCTGAACCAAACCGGCAAGTGGCTGGCGCGCCTCGAAGCCGACGAAGAGCATCAGTCCTGGGCCATTATTCTCTCCCCGGTGGGCCGGGAATTCGCCGAAATCCGCATCGACCGGGAGCTCGTGGGCGGCAGCGACTTCCAGGCCCTGGTCAGGCTGGAGGAGGATCTGGCGGACTTTAAGACCCCGCCCCACCGCCTGGAAGGCAAGGACCGCGGTTGGGACTTCGCCACCCTTGAAGACCTGGTGACCTTTATCCTGGAAGACGGCCAGAAGGGCATCACCATCCAGCGCTTCAAAGGCCTGGGGGAAATGAACCCCGAACAGCTCTGGGAGACCACCATGGACCCGGAAACCCGCACCCTCCTCAAAGTCAACATCGAGGACTCGGTGGCGGCGGACGAAATTTTCACCATCCTCATGGGCGACAAGGTGGAGCCCCGGCGCGAATTTATTCAGAGCAACGTCCTTGAATTGAACCAGCTGGATATCTAACTTTGCCTCAGGGCCGCCTCGGCCCCCGAAACATAACTAAGCCCAGCAACAGGAGGAACCGCCATGCATCGTAAAGTCAGCTTTAGAATTTATGTGACTCGTCGAGAGATGTTAGCTGTGGGAGACGGCCCGGATCACACCCTGATGCTCACCGAGATGGAGGGGGAGCCCATCAAATATACTCCTGGAGTGGCCGGGGAGTTTGTCTCCCGTCGCAGCGTCGGGTTCCATGACCGTATCCGGGGGGAAGGCCCCATGCAAGGCTATGCCGCCACCATGTATGAACATGGCGGGGTTTTTTCCCGCTTTGAAGGGGCGCGCCAAGGAACGGTCACCAGCGGAACCTGGAAAAGTTACCGGGGCATTGGCAAATTGAGCGGCGTGAAAGGGAACGGCACCTTCTCGGTGAAGCCCTCCAGCAAGCGCGGCGAGTTCATCCTGGAGATGGAAGGCGAATACGAATTGTAAATCAGGATGCTCCCGAAATCCTTGTCCGCTGGCGAAGGGTCTCTCACCGAGACTCTTCGCCGCTTTTGCGGCAATACCAAGAATCCGGCCGGCAGGGGGGGTAAACCCGCCCCAACCGCACCGGGGAAGGCTTTTCCGAACGAACCGGATGCCACGGTGGGGCGGGCCTCCCACATTTCTCTCTTTCCCGAGCGACGCTTGGGCAAGGTAGCTGGTGGGCCGTGCCCACCCTACACTCAAAACTTATCAAGGCAGAGCTCTGATGAACCCAACTTGCACCAAGTGCGGCGCGGCGCTGGCGGCCTCCGAGGTCCGGGAATATCTGGGCGAGGTCTTGTGTGAAGACTGTTACCTGGAGGCCATGTCCCCCATCCGGACCTGCGACCTCTGGGCGGTGCACACGGCCCGCAGCCTCAAGGATCTCCCCGGGGGGCATACCCTGACCCCGAGCCAGCAGAAATTTTACGACCTGGTCCAGGAAAAGGGCGAGGTGTCCATTGCTGAAGCCACCCAGGCCCTGGGAGTCACCGAAGCGGAGCTGCGCCGGGAGTTTGCCACCCTGCGCCACATGGAAATGCTCCGGGCCTGTAAGAAGGATGACCTCATCCTGATAATCCCGTTTTGATACCAAGTTGCCGCCAACAGAAGGTTCTTTGCCTTAAATTGTCCCGTCGCCATGTCCGGGGCTTGCAGGGCGGAATAAATCACGCCCCTGCAAAAATAGGCCGTTTGATCGCTGCTTGGTATGAGTCCTGAACCCACAGACCTCGATTATGCCTTGCTCCGGAAGGTGGCCCGGGGAGAGACCGCGGCCCTGGCCGAACTCATCCGGCGCTATCAGACCCGGCTCCATCAAGTCGCCTATCGCTTGCTGAAAGACCCCCTGGAAGCGGAAGACGCCCTCCAGGAGGTCTTCCTCAAGGTCTACGAACATGCCCACCGCTTCGAACCCAAGGCCAGCGTTTCCGCCTGGCTCCACCGCATCACCGCCAACCATTGCCTGAACCTGCTCCGGGCCCGGCGCCCCCAGGAAACCCTGGACCAGGAGGAGGCTGCGGCGCTGCCGGACGCCGGGGCCAGCCCGCTGGAGGCCCTGGAAGAGCAGGCCCTCAGCCGCCGGCTGGAGGAACTGCTGGCCGCGCTCCCCGAGAACCAGCGCCGGGCCCTGGTCCTGAAGCGTTTCGGCGGCCTGTCTTACCAGGAAATTGCCGGGGAAATGGGCCTCAGCCCCCAGGCGGTGGACGGCCTGCTGAAAAGGGCCCGCCAGTTCCTGAAAAAGGCCTTGCAGGATTATCTTAAGTGAAATCCGCCACCGGCCTCCCCCAAACGGAACCAGCCCTTCGGCCTCCGGGAAGCGGCGGCGAACTAAAAATGATTGGGTTTTCCCGGTGGCCCCAGGCTTCGGCCGGCGCCTTAAGGCCCGGCGGCTGCCAAAAAACATCCCGCCGGCCACCCGGGCCTAAGGCAGGCGCCTCGGGAGATGATTATCTTTCCCGGCATAATTCCCCTATCTTGGCGATGCCCATGATCATGAGGCCATGAAGATCTACGAGCTGCTCCGCCCCGAAAACGTGATTCTCGACCTGGCGCCGCCCCCGGGGGAAGGTCTCCGGGAGCTCATCAAGCAAGTGACGAGCCGGGTGCAGCCGGCTGGCGAGGCCGGCCGCTTCGAAGCAGAAGAGCTCCGCCTCCTGCACGGGTACATGGAGGAAGGTCTGGGCATCCTGCACAACCTCACCGATGCGGTGGCCCAAACTTTGCTGGTGCTGGCCCTGGCGCCGGGGGGAGTGGAGCTGAACGGCCGGCGCCTTCAGGTCCTGGCGGTGCTGCTCTCGCCCTTGAGGGAAAGCGGCAGCCAGGTGCAGGCGCTGGCCCGTCTCACCGCCCTGCTGCGCAACCCGCGGCTGCGGGCCGAGTTGTTGGCCAAAGACAGCGCCGCAGGGGTGCTGCGGGCCATCAGGCTGCAGGAGGAAGCCGGGCACGAAAACTTCTGGGACCTCTCCCGCCCGGAGATCTTCGAAGAGTTGCAGACCACGGAGCAGGGCCTCTCCCGGGACGAGGCCGGGAGGAGGCTGGCCGAAACCGGCCTCAACCGCATTGAACGTCTGCGCCGCCGGCCCCTCCTCCTGCGTTTCGGCGCCAATTTCGTCAATCTCTTTGCGATGCTTCTCTGGGTCGGCTCGGGGTTAGCGTATCTCGCCGGCATGTCCCAATTGGCCGCCGCCATTCCCATGGTCATCCTGATCAACGCGGGGTTCAGCTTTTGGCAGGAGTACCGGGCGGAGAAGGCCATCGAAGCCCTGGAGCGGCTGCTGCCCGCCAGATGCCGGGTCTATCGCGACCGAGAGGTCCGGGAAACGGAAGCCCTGGAAATCGTCCCCGGAGACGTCATCCTCTTGGAGGCCGGCGACCAGGTGCCGGCGGACGCCCGACTCATCGAGGCCCAGGACTTCCGGGTGGACAACAGCGCCCTCACCGGGGAGTCCCGGCCCGCCTACAAATTTGCCGAGGCCGTGGAAGACGGCCGGGAGTTTCTCTGGACCGAGATGCCCAACCTGGTCTTTGCCGGCACCGCGGCCCTGTCCGGCACCGCCCGGGCCGTGGTCATCGCCACCGGCATGGACACCCAGTTGGGCAACATCGCCTCCCTGACCCAGCAGGTGGAGGAAAGGCCCAGCCCCCTGCAGCGCGAGATGGGATTGGTGGCCCGGGTGGTGGCGGCGGTGGCGTTCTCCACCGGCCTGCTCTTTTTCCTGGCCGGCCTCCTCACCGGCAAGCTCACCCCCCTGGGGAGCCTCATCTTCGGCATCGGCATGATCGTGGCCTTTGTGCCCGAGGGGCTGCTGCCCACCCTGAGCCTGTCCCTGGCCCTGGCGGTGCAGCGCCTGGCCGGGAAAAATGTCCTGGTGAAGAAGCTCTCCGGGGTGGAGACCCTGGGGGCGGCCACGGTCATCTGCACCGATAAGACCGGCACCCTGACCACCAACGAGATCATGGTGGAGAAGCTCTGGCTGGACGGCGACCTCCTTAAGGTCACCGGCTCGGGGTTCAAGTCGGCAGGGGTCCTGGAGCTTGATGGGCAGCCGTTGCCCGGGGAAAAGCTGCGGAGCCCCTTATTGGAACTGGCCGCCACCGGCGCGGTGCTCTGCAACAACGCCTCTTTTGACCAGGCCGGCACCCCCCTGGGAGACCCCACCGAGGCGGCCCTCCTGGTGATGGCGGCCAAGGCGGGAGTCCAGGTGGAGGAAATCCGCCGGGCTCACCCCCGGGTCCAGGTCTTCCCGTTTGAATCGGTGCGCAAGCGCATGAGCACCGTCACCGACGGCCCCGGAGGCAGAACCGTCTGGGTCAAAGGCGCCCCGGACACCCTGATCCCGTTGTGCCGCACCGTCACCGACTGGCAGGGGAATCAAAGGGAGCTCACGGCCAAGGACCGGGCCCGGCTGCTCCAAACCTTAAACGACCTGGCCCAGGGCGGCCTCCGGCTCCTGGCCCTGGCCCGGAAAGAGGCGGGCCCCTCCGGGCTGGACCAGGCGGAGGCCGAAAGGGACCTCAGTCTGCTGGCCCTGGCCGGCATGATCGACCCGCCGCGGCCGGAAGTGCCGGCGGCCATCGACCAGTGCCGCCGGGCCGGCATCCGCATCATTATGGTCACCGGGGATTTCGGCGGCACCGCCCAGGCCGTGGCCCGGGAGATCGGCATGCAAATTGACCCGCGGTTTCCCATCCTCACCGGGGAGATGGTTTCCAGGATGTCCGAGGTCCAGCTGCGCCGGCTTCTCAAGCGGGACCATGACCTGATCTTTGCCCGCACTTCGCCCGAGGAAAAGCTGCGCATCGTCGTCGGCCTGAGGAACCTGGGGCACACGGTGGCGGTGACGGGCGACGGGGTGAATGACGGGCCCGCCCTCAAGGCCGCCGACCTGGGCGTGGCCATGGGCCTCCGGGGCACCGAGGTAAGCAAGGAGGCCGCAACCATGGTGTTGGCCGATGACAATTTCGCCGCCATCGTGGGCGCCATCGAAGAAGGCCGGGCCGTCTATGCCAACGTCAAGAAATTCGTCACCTATATCTTTGCCTCCAACGTGGCCGAGGCCATCCCCTTCATCCTCTTCGTCCTGGCCGGCATTCCCCTGCCCCTGGGGATCATGCAGGTGTTGGCGGTGGATCTGGGGGCCGACCTGCTGCCGGCCCTGGCCCTGGGGTCCGAGCCCCCGGAGCCGGGGATCATGGACCGCCCGCCCCGTTCCCGGACGGCCCACCTCATCGACCTGGCGGTGGCCAGGCAGTTCGTTTTTCTGGGGTTGCTCACCGGGGCCGCGGGCCTGGCCGCCTATTTTTTCGCCTACCTGACCGCGGGTTGGCGCCCGGGCCTGGAGATGGCCGCCGGGGGCCCGTTATATGACCGGGCCACCACCATGTGCTACGGCGGCATCATCATGGCGGCCGCGGGCAACGCCCTGGCCCTGCGCACCGAACGGGAATCCCTCTTCCGGGTGGGCTTTTTCACCAACCGTTTGCTCCTGGTGGGGCTGGGCGGGGTGGCGGTGGTCCTCCTGGCCCTGAGCTACGTGCCCTTTTTGCAGGCGGTCTTCCGGACCGCGCCCCTCGAGGGCCGGGATTGGCTGTTTTTGCTCATCTTTCCGCCCCTGCAAGTGCTGATCTCGGAGATGCGCAAGGCCTGGCTGCGGCGCCGGGCCGCCCTGCCGGGGAGGCTCTAGGCAGGCAGGCGGTGGCGGCAAAGCCCCTCGTCGAGAAGGGCCCTACTTCCCCGTGAGTTCCTTGATTTCCTTTTTGGCGTGCTCCATTTCCGCCACCTGCTCCGCGTCCAGGCGCAGCAGCATGGTCTGGAATTCCCCCACGTGGGTCTTTTCTTCCTTGGCGATATCCAGCAGCACCGCCTTGATGTCTTTATCATCGGTCAAGGCCGCCATCTGCTCATAAAGGTTGATGGCATCCAACTCGGCGATGATGGCGGCCCGGAGAATTTCTTGGTTCAGATTCTTCTTGTTCACCTTGGCAAAATCCACGGGAATCTGTGATAACATAATAATCCTCCAGTTGGCCCTTAACGGCCGTTCGCTAATTTTGACGCTGCCTTGAAAATTAAACACCTCGGGGGCCGCCGTCAAGAAAAATAGCGGCGGTCGAAAGCCCCGGGGTGCAAGGAGGCGCGGCCCGGCTCGATTCAACGGTTTGAATTGCCGGTTAATTTACCGGAAAAAAATATCGCCGCGGCCGCCGGTTTTTAAATCCTTTGGGGTTTAATAGATTAAGGATTCATTCCTTGAGGATGAGAGGCTGAAGTGAAGATGACCTGCCAAGAGGCCCGGGAGCGGTTGTCCGCCTGGCTGGACCGGGAGCTCCCCACCGGGGAGCATGATCTGGTGGCGGCCCACCTGGAAGGCTGCGACGGCTGCCGGCGGGAGCTGGCTCTGCTCCGGGCCCTGGAAGCGGCCCTGGGGGGGCTGACCCGGCCGGCGCCGCCCCAACTGTCGGAAAAAGTCCTGGCCCGTCTCCAGGCCCAGCAGGGGCAGCGGCCCCGCCGGCCCTGGTGGCAGTCCGCGGCCCTGGCCGCCTCCCTGGTCCTGGGCATGGTCCTGGGAGGCGGCGTGGCCCGGGACCTGTATTCCGGGGCTTCGGAAAACGGGGTGGCCGAGGTCGCGGCCCTCGAGGATTTTCATGATTTTCCCCAGGGGTCCCTGGGCACCATCCTGGCATCTTATCAACCTGAAGAAGGTAACGGCTCTTGAAACGCAACTGGCTCCTTTACCTGGTAATTTTTTCCCTGGCCCTGAACCTGGGAACCATCGGCACCCTGGGCTACCTGCGCTACCAGGACCGGCGGCAGGCCGCGGCCCGGGAACCCCTGCCGCCGTTGCCCATGCGGGAGCTTTGGGGCGGCCTGAACCTGGATGCGACCCAGCGCCAGGCTCTCCGGCATCTCTTTCCGGAGCACCGCCGCCACGTCCAGGAAGTGAGGACCCAATTGGCCCAGAAGCGCCAGGAACTCTTTGACCTGATCAAGAGCGAGTCCCCGCAGTGGAACGCCATCCAGGCCAACGTTAAGGAAATCAGCGCCTTGCAGGGAAACCTGGAAGAAGAAATGGCCCGCTTTCTCCTGGAGTTCAAGAAAAACCTAAAGCCCGGACAGGACGCGGCGTTTTTGAAAGTCATGCAGGGCCGCCTGGGGTGTCCCCCGGGCCCGCCCGGCGGTCGCCAGGGAGGGCACCGCGGACCCATGCGGGGTGGAGGCATGGGTCCCCCCCCTGGGCCCCCTCCAGGTCAGGCCGGCCCCGGATGTCCTGAATAAAGATCTAACCTTGAAAACCAATAAGGAGCGTTACTATGAAGAAATCTAACTGGCTTATGACGGTTTTGGCCCTGGCCTTCGCCGTGGTCCTGGCCGGCGCGGTCCCCGCCTGGGCCCAGCAAGGTCGCGGCGGCGGTCCCCGGGGCCAGGGAAGCCAGTGGTGCCTGGGAGGCGGGCAGGGTCCCGGCCCGGGCCGCGCTTACCGCCCCAATTATCGGAATAACCAGGATTGCCCCTACTACCGCGGCGACAACTCCCAGCAGGCCCCCCGGGGCCGCCGGGGCATGGGGGGCGGCGGACCCGGCAATCAGTCCGCCACCCAGACTGCCCCCCCGGCAGTGGCCCAATAATACCGTTTTCTGTTTTCAGTTTTCGGTTAATAAAAGGAAAATTGTCAATAGGTTACATGTTAAGTTTGTTGCATTTGAAACGGAAAAGGGTATAACCCAATCGCCGCCGCCCGCGGCGTTTCCATATAAAGACGGGCCGGGCGCCGCCGCCCTGCCCACCCCCAGGGGCAAACCTCTGTAACTTCAGGCAGGCGATGGATTCCCCCCTTCAACCTGCCTGAAAATAACCAATCCGGGGTTGGAAGCTTCCAACCCCGGATTGGTTGTTGCTCTGGTATCTATGGCACCGGTGGCCTGGGGGCGGGACCTTGCTGCCAACGGCCTTGCGCCCTGGTGGGCCGGGGTGGGGCTGCCGCCAATCCGCAACTCCCGCTTCCTTCCCCTTAACCTCGAGAGGCGCTCTTAAGCCGTCCGCATCCCGCCATGCCGGCCGGCCCGTGCTAGCCGCAGGTGCTGCAGTCGCTGGGAGATGAGCAGGAGCAGCCGCCCGTCTGGGTAGGCTGGTCCGTCACCCCCACCACCTTGATCTTGAATTCCAGGGTCTTCCCGGCCAGGGGGTGGTTAAAGTCCACCGTGAACTTGTCCGTCTCGATGGCCAACACCTTGCCGGACACCGGGCCGTGGGGGCTGTTGAACCTCAGCACCTGGCCCACTTCAATCTGGCTGTCGCCCAGCATATCCTTGGGAAACTCCCGATTGAGGTCATCCCGCAACTCGCCGTAGGCCTGGTCCGGGCTCAGGGTGAAGGTCTTTTCCCCCTGGACTGCCATGCCTAATACGGCGCCGTTGAAACCGGCAATGATGCCGCCGCCCCCCACCTGGAACTCCAGGGGACTGCGTCCTTCACTGCTGTCAAACACCGTGCCGTCTTCCAGGGTGCCGGTGTAGTGCAACTGCACAAAATCGCCATCTTTTACCTTGGTCATACCTTCTCCCTTATAGCCAGGCACAGCTTAGCAGCCGCCTGGACGTAGTTTACTTTTACTCGGGGTGCCGCGGCGTAATTCGGAAGGTTTTTTCCCGGAGTTAAACCTTTACCACCTGCTGCGCTTGGGGGCCTTTAGGGCCCTCAACCACCTCGAACTCCACTTCCTGGCCTTCTTCCAGGCTCCGGAAGCCTTCGCCCTCAATGTTGCTGTGGTGCACGAAAACATCGGGGCCGTCTTCCTGGGAAATGAACCCATACCCCTTGGAATCACTGAACCACTTTACTTTGCCTCTTACTCGCATTACCAAAAACCTCCGCCATATTTCTCCCCTGGGGGGGCCCAAATCCAGGCAAAAAAATGAGAGGAACGACCGGTAAAGCGTTCCCCTCTTGGAAAAGCCTACGGGTCCCCGAAAAACCCAGGGATTTTTTAAATTTTATAAAATTTCCATTTTTTGTCAAACGGTTATCCGGGAGGCCGGCGATTTATACCGGCTTGCAGTCAATCGACTACTCTTTGCCAACTCTTGCCAGTGGCACCGGCGTCTCGCCGGTGCAGGCAGGCTAAACATTCAGGTCCAATTCGGGCCACCACCGAAAATGAAAGCGATGGGTGGGGGCGGGTTTAAAACCCGCCCCTACAGGGACTTTCACCCTAACCGTTCATGAACCCCAAGGGTTTCAGCCCCGAAGATGAAAAATCCCCCCTACCCCCCTTTATTAAAGGGGGGTTTGAAAAGTCCCCCTTTGAAAAAGGGGGATT
>JBGPBR010000039.1:0-10043 GCA_041481325.1 Desulfobaccia bacterium | reverse complement strand
CTCAACCTTTTCAGGACCTGCACCTTGCAGGAACTCTTCGAACCTCCTGAGATGATAGCTGATAATATGCGTAATCCTAAACAGTTAACCTTAGCTCTGGCTTAGCCGGACAGAAATGGTTAAATTTATGAATTTTGTCTGAGCCCTATATATAGACCAGGGGGGTAGGAGTCCCGGTCTCCGGGTTTTCGGTTTTGGGCTTCTGGTGGGAGGAATGCCATGAGCGCCAGGCGGCGGCGAGGCCACGGGCGTGGAGCAGCGATGAGCCAAGGCAAGGCGGCAGGGCGAAGGGGCTGCAGGGACAAAGGGTAGTTGGGTAGACGATTGGCAGTGATGAAGTGACGTCCGCTGACCGTGGATAGGGGACATGAGAAGGGGGAGAGCCGCTTGCGCCTGGAACCTGGTCTTTAGGATAAGGGGGCCCGGGGTGGCGCCGCCACTTGGACTGGATTGACCACTTAGTGGGCTGAATGACGCTCTGAGCGTCAGGACCACTTTTCGCAATATCAAACTGGAGCCCTACTCATTTGGGGTGGCTGTTGCAAGACCCTGTGGGCAGACCGATGCCATGATGGTGGCTTCGTCGGTCATGACTAGGGGCTTTTTGGAGCACCGTGCTGAGTAATCTCCCGGTCTGAGAAGAAATAGAACTCAATGATGCGCTCTACTCCGATAAACATTCCCTTTAAGCCTTTGGTACCCAATTGGTACCCAGGGAAGAAAACGCCATCACCTGCTAAAACTGGTACCCAGAAATAAAAATGGGGTTAGCTGGTTTGGCTAACCCCTTGATTTCTTTGGTGAGCCGTCGGAGACTCGAACTCCGAACCTAGTGATTAAGAGTCACTTGCTCTACCAATTGAGCTAACGGCCCGAACGTTTGGTACGGGCATGATTATCTCTGAGTCTCCCGTTAAAGTCAAGGGCGGCGGGCAGGAGAAAATCGCGGCGCCGGGCCGGAGAAGTTTCGGCGCCGGAAGCCGGAACCCGGGAGGCCCCCGCCCGACGCCCCCCGAAGCCTGCAGCACCGATTCTTAAGCCTTCGTTCTAATCCCAAGATCTCAGGGGGTCCCGCCAAGCCGTAAAATTCTGGATCGGCAAGTCTTGACTTGCCGGCGTAGGGTACTCTTAGGCGCCATTAATGGTGGGTAAGAGGCACCCTCCCCCGCCTGGTTGGAATTCCTTCGGGCTCACTTCCCGCATCTTCACAAAACGTTTAGGCCGCGGCCCCATTCATGACATAATGGGAGCTAAAAGTCTGCTCATACCGATTTGAGACCTCGGCAAATACGGCTTGTTCCTTCGCAGGGAAGGGCGGATTGGAACGGAAGTTTTTTGGTGGGCCGTGCCCACCCTACATGTAAAACCTGCGAAGAATCAGCAGGTTAACCTTAGGGACACCGGGTGCCGTGTCCTTTCTGAAGGCTTGGGACGGAGGCAAAAGTTTGGAAGATCTGTTGGCCGTCGCCCGGCGGTTCGAGGTCCGGGGCCGGGTCCTGGACCTGCGGGAATACGGCCACGGCAATGTCAACGACACCTTTCTGGCCACCCTGGACTCGCCGGAGGAAAGGCATTTTATCCTGCAGCGCCTCAACCCCCGGGTCTTCCGGCGGCCGGAGCTGGTCATGGCGAACCTGGGCGCCTGCACCGAACACGTTCGCCAGCGCCTGGAGCGGACCCCCTTAAGCCCCGGGCAGCGCTGGGAGATGCCCCGGGCGCTTCGGACCCGGGAGGGCCGGGACCACTTGATCGACTCCGGCGGTTCCTTCTGGCGCGCCTTAACCTTCATCGACCGGGCCCAGTCCCTGGAAACCATTGGGGATTTGGACCACGGCCGCGAGGTGGGGTATGCCTTGGGGAGGTTCCAGAGTCTTCTCAGCGACCTGCCCGCGGACCGGCTGGCCGATACCCTGCCGGGGTTTCATGTGACCCCCGGCTACCTGCGCCACTATGACCAGGTCCTGGCCCAAACCAGCCCGGCCAAGTCCCCCGAAGTCAATTATTGCCTGCGCTTCGTGGGGGAGCGCCGGGCCTGGGCCCACGTCCTGGAAGAGGCCCGGGCCCGGGGCAAGCTCCGCCTGCGCCCCATCCACGGGGATCCCAAGGTCAACAACGTCATGCTGGACGACGCCACCGGGCAGGCCGTGGGCCTGGTGGACCTGGATACCGTCAAGCCCGGCCTCATCCACTACGATATCGGCGATTGCCTGCGCTCGGGGTGCAATCCCCTGGGAGAGGAAACTCCGGAGTGGCAAACGGTGCGCTTCGAGCCCGAACTGGGCCGGGCCATCCTCACCGGTTATCTCGACGTGGCCGGGGCCTTTCTCACCGCCGCCGACTATGACTATCTCTACGAGGCCGTCCGCCTCCTGGCCTTCGAGCTGGGACTGCGATTCTTCACCGACTATCTGGCGGGCAACGTCTACTTCAAGGCCAGGCACCGGGAACACAACCTGACCAGGGCCCTGGTCCAGTTCAGGCTGACTGAGGGCATCGAGTCCCAGGCCGGGGCGGTCGGCGCCATGATTCGGGACCTGCGATGACTGGGGGCAGTTTTTCCCTGAAGCCGTTTCCCGCCGCCGGGGAGAGGCCCGCGGTCAGGATCGACGGGGAGATCCACCGGCGCGGCCGGAAGCTTGCCATCCGCTACACCCTCCGGGGCCGCCTGGCGGAGGTGGCGATGGCCGGGGCGGAGGTCCTGCCGGCCCGGCGCCACGGGCTCTGGGAAGAAACGTGTTTCGAGTTCTTCCTGGCGCCCCGGAATTCTTGCCGCTATTGGGAATTCAACCTGTCGCCCGGGGGGCACTGGAATGTCTATCGGTTCGAGGCCTACCGGCAGGGGATGGAGGAGGAAAAGGCCTTTGACTCGCTGCCCTTTGAGGTCCGGCGGCAACCGGACTCTCTGGCGCTGGCCCTGGAATTGGAGGTGGCGCGGATCATCCGAAGCGGCCGCGCCATCGAGGCGGCGGTCAGCGCGGTGCTGAAACCGCGCCGCGGGGAGGCGACCTACTGGGCCCTGGCTCATAGCGGCGCCCGGCCCGACTTTCACCGGCGGGACGGCTTCATCATCCGGTTATGAAAGGCGTCTGGGGCCGGTCAGAGAGGGCATCGGGGGCGGATCCGGGGCGAAGGCTGGCAATTTCCTTGACCTTCTGGTAAGTTATGGCATAAATAACTGAAGAGCTCGGCAATATGGTTGCTAAAGCCCCTTTCCCAGCCGGCGGTCCCTATACGCCGGGGCCCTATGTGCTGAGCGCCCTGGCGCCTTACACCGCCGGGACGCTGCTGGCGGTGGTGTCGGGATTTCCCCTGCGCCCGGGGGTGTTTATCCTGGGACTGGTGGGGGTCGCGGCCCTGGTGACCGCGGCTTTTGCGGCCAGGGAGCTGTTTGCTCCGGCACTGGGCCGCGGCCCGTCCTGGCAGGTTCCCGCGGACGCCCGGGGCCTGGCCCTTATCTGCCTGTGCGTCGCCGCGGCCGCGGGGTTGCTGCTGCAATTCGTCTGGCGTACCGGCGACCTGACCATTCCCCTGGGCGGCCTGGGGGCCTTAGGGGGCTATTTCTACTTTGCACCTCCCTTGCAGTGGGGACGCCGGGGCCTGGGAGAAGCGGCCGGGGCCTGGTGCTTCGGCCTGCTGCCGGTGGCCGCCGGCCTCTATCTCCAGTGCGGCCACCTGCTCACCGAAGTCTTGCTTTATGGGCTGCCGTTGAGCTTTGCCGGGTTCAACCTGTTTTTGATTTACGGCTTTCCCGGGCCCGCAGACCAGGCGGCGGCGCCGGAACGTTTCAGCCTGGCCTCCCGCCTGGGGCCGCTAACGGGAGCCCTGCTTTATACCATATTCAACGTTCTGACTATCCTGGGATTGCTGGCCATCCTGCTGTTTCCGGCCCCGGCGCTGCCCTGGCGGCTGGGGCTGTGGCCCTTGCTGATTCTGGCGGTGGTCAACCAGGAGCTGATCAAGCGCAAGAGCTATCTGGAGGAAGCCGGACTCCGGCGGCTGGGCCGGCTCAGCCTGGCCCTGCACCTGGGCATGGGCCTGGTTTTTGTCCTGATGTTGTGGCAACGGGTCTAGCGGCATGTTTCAGATAAACTTTTACAGGCCCATTATCTTAGTCGGAAAATCATCGTAGGGGCGCACCTGCGGGTGCGCCCACTTAGGGCGGACACCCAGGTCCGCCCCTTGTACAAAAAATCAAATGAGTTAATAACTGGTTGGACCTTTCTAAGTTAGCTTGAGTAGGGTGGGGGCGGGTTGGGAACCGGCCCCTGCCAGGGATGCCTAAAGCAGGTGAATTATGTCGGGTGGGAGACTTACTAAGGGGCAGGCATGGGGGCGGAAGCTGGTGGCCCTGGCCCTCATCGTCGCCCTGGTGCCGGCCTGCCAGTGGAGCCCGGTCCAAATCTACATCCCCCTGGCCTACGCGGTCACCGGCCTGTGTATCGCCCTCCTCATGTCGCCCACCCCCACCGCGGCGGTGGTGGGCCTGGTGGTCGGGTGCCTCCTGGGAGCCGCAGTGTACAACAATTCGCTGAAACACCAGATACTGGAACGGCAAAAAACTGGACCGGGAAATTGAAGTTATATGCACGATATCATGCCTTTTGCTAATTTGCGCATATTGGCAAGATAGCCGAACTGGTAACTTAAATGGGGGCAAGCAGTTGAGCCTGCCCCATTTAAGCTGGCATATTGATCCGAGGGCAAAACCTCGGTCGTTTTTGGGACGCTGAAGCAGTCGGTTTTCTTGGAGAGCAGGTTAGCCCTCTGCGGTATTTTCAATCCTGTTAGTCACCGCGGGAGCCAAAGCCATTAAGATCTCGTAGATGATGGGAATTTGCTCCTGGGTGAATTTCCTTTTCCTCAGGGCAGGTCCCTCCTCGATGAGTCGGCCTACCGCCAGTAAGAGGAGAGAATTTGGTCACGAAGGCGTTCTGATACCCACTGTTGCCCGGATAGGTCTGCGCCGGATTTTGTAGCGGAAAATTGGGAGAAAAGGTGAGACCTGTCAGGACGATGTTGCGGGCGGGATCGACGGCCAATCCGTAGGCGCGGTCACTGTCGGTCCCGCCGAGGTAGGTGGAGTAGCCCAGGTTGGCGCCGCCCGGCTCGATTTGCATGAGGATGGCGTCATAGCTCCCCT
This sequence comes from Desulfobaccia bacterium, assembly GCA_041481325.1. Lineage (GTDB taxonomy): Bacteria > Desulfobacterota > Desulfobaccia > Desulfobaccales > 0-14-0-80-60-11 > DASWLF01. Next base: position 4,903 of record JBGPBR010000039.1, on the reverse strand, counting down.
GGAGCGCCGTGAACAGCGCGTTGGGGGTGTATGGGAAGGTCGAGGGCGATGTCTGGTTGGAAGGATCATATATCTGGCCCAGGGCATCACTCTCCCCGGCTACATAGACCGATCCCCGCGCATCAACGCCCACGCTGGTGCAGAAACCGCCCTGGCCTCCCAAGAAGGTGGAGTAGACGAGGGAATTTTTGCCAGACAAGGTAGGATTAATCTTCACGACATAGGGCTCATCGTTAGAAGAGCCCGGCGGGCGGTTGTTGAAGATGGTGGGGCCCCCCGCGGTCATCGGAAAGTCAAACGACTCCGTCCGGCCCGTGGCCACGATGAGCCCAGTTGGATCCATGGTCATGCCGTAGGTGTCATCCCGATAACTCCCCCCCAGGTAGGTGGAGTAGAGCATATTATACGTGGAGGTCGGGGAACCGGGCTGGGTTGATTGGAACTGGGTCACAAAGCCGTTGCTGGTAAAGCCCGACGCGGGAGTCTGGGCCAGGGCGTTGGGAGTGGTCGGAAAGTGCGTGGAGGTGGTATAGCCGGCCACGGTGATGAGGCTGCCGGAGGGGTTAACCGCCACGCTGTGCCCCTGGTCATCGCCGGCCCCTCCCAGAAAACTGGCGTAAATTAACGAGGTTCGGCCGCTCTGGGAGGGGTCGATGATGCACAGGCAAGCGTCGTACAAACCGCCGCCAATCTCGCCCTGGTAGGCGTTGGGCGTCACCGGGAATTTTTTCGTCCCGCTACCGCCGGAATTGGTCATGCCGGCAACATAGACCAGACCTTGGGCATCCACCGCCACACAATTGCCATTGTTTTGGTCATCGGCATAGGGGGTTGACTGGTTCGCTAACTGTCCCTCCACCCCGCTGCCGCCAAGGTACGTGGAGTATTTCATGATGCCGTTTGCATCATACACAGTCACGAAGTAATCCGAACTCCCGTTGTACTGCCCCTGGCAAGCGTTCATGGTGGGAAAGTTATCCGAAGTGGTGAGGCCGACGACCACCACGCCGCCGTTCGGCATGGCGGCCACCCCGATGCCCATGCTTTGATTGTTGCCACCCAGGTAGGTGCACCAGAGCGGTTGGCCGTTGGGGTCGTATTTCGCCACGAACGCCGACTGGGTACTGCCCGGCGCCGGACTCCCTTGCCATGGATTCAGTACGGGAAGGTCGGAGACCGTGGTGGCGCCGGTCACGTAAGTATTGCCCTGGGCGTCGCAGGTGCAGTTCTGGGCAAAGGTAAACGCACTGCCGCCAGACACACAGGGCACCGATCCTCCTAGGTAGGTGGAGAAGATCAAGGACGAAGTCTGTGGCCGATGGCAGGTCGGCCTTGTGAACTTTAAGGTCTCGCAGTGGCCGGATGCGGTTGGTATCGAAGCCAAGATAAAAGCCGCCAAGAACCAGAGAACCAAAATCATGGCGATTTTTTTGCCTTGGTGAATCATATTTTGTCTCCTGGAATCTCCATTTTAATGAGCCATCTGCGGCCCAATGAGCTGAAGTCACTGCGAGTGACCATACTGCTAGTACCAGACGCGAGAAAAATCCTCACTTTGCCATTGCTCTTCCACCTTTTTGCCATCGGGGCATAAAAAAAACCGAGCTGCCCCTCCAGGCAACCCGGCTATCTCTCAGAGACCCGTGGCTTTCCGTCCCCGTCTCGCGGCGGGTTTGGTTTTATCTGGGGTTTCAGATAAAGCATATTTTCAAAATAATGTCAAATAAACTTTAAATAAAAACCAATTTTCCCAGGATCAGAATGGTATTGAAGTGCTAATGGGGCATCCAAAGAGAACTCATTCATCAATTGGGCAAAGGTGTCAAGTACTGCTATTTATCAAGAATGTTACGACGTTTCAGAATATGTTAATATGGTTTTTAACGCGAAATTATTCAGGATTTGATGAATAAAAAGGTGAAGCTAAATCCCGGGCTCTTGCAAGACCCAGTCCTAAGGGCCTTGAGGGAGTCAGCCGAGCCCGTCTCCGGTGAGAGGTTGGCGGCCGCCTTGGGCCTGAGCCGGACCGCGGTCTGGAAGCGCATCCACCGCCTCAAGGCCCAGGGCTACACGGTGGAAGGCTCGCCCCGCCGGGGCTACCGCCTGCTGGCGGTCCCGGACAAATTACTTCCCGAAGAGATCGCTGCGGGCTTTAAGGCGCGATGGCTCAAGGGCCCGGTCCACCACTTCGAAACCCTGCCTTCCACCAATGACCTGGCCAAGGAGCTGGGGGCGGCCCAGGCCCCGGAAGGCACCCTGGTGGTGGCCGAAGGCCAGACCCGGGGCCGGGGGCGCCTGGGCCGGGAATGGAATTCCCCGCCGGGCGCCGGACTCTATGTCTCGGTGCTGCTGCGGCCGCCGCTGCCGCCCACCGACATGCCCCAGATAACCCTCACCGCGGCGGTGGCGGCGGTCCGGGCGGTAAAGGGCGCCGCCGGCGTGATTTGCGGCATCAAATGGCCCAACGACCTGATCCTGGCCGGCAAGAAGCTGGGGGGCATCCTCACGGAAATGGAGACGGAGAGCGACCAGATCCGCCACCTGGTGGTGGGCCTGGGCCTCAACGTCAACAACCGGCAGTTCCCGGCGGAGCTCGCCGACCTGGCTACTTCCCTGGCCCTGGCCACCGGGCGCACCTGTTCCCGACTGAAGATCCTGCAAGCCTGGCTGGAGGAGCTGGAAGGCCTGTACCGGCTCTTCCTGGCCCGGGATTTTGCCGCGATCCTATCGGAATGGAAGGAGTATACCGTGACCCTGGGGCAGGCCGTCAAAGTGCGGCAGGGGTCAAGGGAAATATCCGGTCAGGCCCTGGACCTGGCGACCGATGGGGCATTAATGGTGCAGACCCGGGACGGGGAAATCGTCCGGGTGACCTCCGGGGAAATTGCCTGGTGAGAACTCGGAGAAGGTGAAAGCGCACTATGAAGCCGGAAGAGGCAGGCTCTTAAACCTGCCCCTTCCCAATATGGTTAATTTGGTTATTTCTTCTTGAGCCCTTCGATTTCAGACTTCAAGCGGTCCACTTCTTCCTTATATTTCTCGACTTCCGCCTCGGCCATCTTGGGAGGTTCGTAGCTCGGGGTTTCGGCTTTCTTGAAAAACTTGTCCTTGGTCTCCTCAAAGCCCAAATAGACTGCCAGGGCGCCCCCCAGCAGGAGCAGTAAGGGGAGGCCTCCAGCCAACAGACCCAGAAACTCACGCCACCACAGTCCCAAGCCGATCAGACCCAAAGCAACCGCCACCAGTCCGCCTACCAGTGCCGTCATGCCTACCTCCTTGCCCATAATTTGGATAACCAGCTGTTCGCCGGGTCAAAAACCTGCCAAATATATAAGGTTTTATTGTTATCAGAAAGGAACTAATTAATCAAGGAAGAAAATCGGCCCAAACGGGGCGCCCTAAAAGATTTTGCCAATGAAATAGGAAGGTTATACTTAATGATTGCTTGACAAAAATCCCTCCGGTCTTATAATATGGCCAGATTGGGCTGCGGCGGGGCGGCAGGCCCGCCCCAGCCGGGCCCTGATGGGGAGTGCGGGACTTTCTCAGGCAAAAAATTCCATCCCGGTTTTCCTCCCCCTAATTATTTCGTAATGTGAGATGGCCATGGCGGAAATGGACTACTATCAAATACTCGGGGTCAGCCGGGACGCCACCCCGGAGGAGATCAAAAAGGCCTACCGCAAGCTGGCCCTGAAATATCATCCCGACAAGGCCAAGGGAGATAAACACCAGGCCGAGGAAAAGTTCAAACAGATCAGCGAAGGCTATGCCGTCTTGAGCGATCCCCAGAAGCGGGCTGATTACGACCAGTTCGGCTCCCAGGCCTTCAGGCAAAAATTTTCCCAGGAAGACATCTTCCGGGGCTTCGATTTCAGCGAGATCTTCGACACCGGCATCTCCGAAGGCATCTTCAGCCGCCTCTTCGGCGGCCTGGGAGGGGGCCGGGGCTCCGGCCGGGGCGGCCGCACCCGGGTCTTCCGGTACGGCGGGCCGGAAGGCTTTGAAGGCACGGTGCAGCCCCCCAGGGGAGGAGACCTCCAGATGGAGATGCCCATCACCCTCCACGAAATAGCCTTCGGCGCCGAAAAGGTGGTGAGTTTCAGCCATAATGGCCAGGCGGAGAAGATCTCGGTAAAAATTCCCCCCGGCACCTTGCCGGGAAAGAAACTGCGCCTTACCGGCAAGGGCCAGGCCAACCCCATGGGGGGCCCCCCCGGCGACCTCTACGTCAAGCTCAAGGAGGTGGAGCACCCGGTCTTCAAGCGGGAAGGCACCGACCTGTACGTGGACCGGAAGATCAAGTTCACCGAAGCCACCCTGGGGACCAAGGTGACGGTGCCCACCCTGGACGGCAAGACCATGAGCCTCAAAGTGCCACCCGGCACCCAGAGCCACACCAAGATGCGCCTCAAGAACTACGGTCTCCCCAACGCCAACGGCAAGACCCGGGGAGACCAGTACGTCCGCATCATCGTTGAGACCCCCGAGAACCTGACCAAAAAGCAGAAGACTTTGCTGGAAGAACTGGCCAAAGAAGGGCTTTAGGACGATTTTCGGTTTTCTGTTAGGTCGCCTAGCCATACGTAATTGGGTAAGGCGCTTGCCTGCTTGGGGCGCTTTTGCGCCTGATTACCTTTGGAACCCTCTCTCAATTTTCTTTAACCAAAGTCTGTTTTTTCCGGTGGCCCACCTTGACAGCCTTAGTAACAATTATTAAACAATAACCACCTAATGAATCTGTCCGGTAGCACCCGGGCAGATGGGTAATTCCGGCAGCCGGCTGCTTCGCCCGGCGCCGCCGACGGTTTCCTCGGGAAAAATACCGGACCGCTCATTTCCTGGCATCGCTATTCGGGACCGAGGGAGGGACGAAACTCATGGACGCCCTGATGCTCTCACG
>JBGPBR010000038.1:0-10295 GCA_041481325.1 Desulfobaccia bacterium | reverse complement strand
AGATACTTGCTTTCTCGTAAAGATGGGCTTCACTTCCCCTGACCATGGGGAAGTAAGTTTCAGCCGAAAGAGAAAGGCCTTCTCTCTTTACCTCCGGATAGTTAGCAATCTCCTCTGGCGGTTTTAAAGCCAGATCAATAAGGATAGGTCTCCTTTCCCCATAAAACGGCAGGGCGTATTCGTAATTGCCTTTGCCCAACATATTTTCGGCTTTAACCCCGGTCATGTCTTCCACGGCTTTGTTCCAGGCAATTACCTTGCCTTCTCGATCAATTGCCAGAGTTGCGTCAGGCAGAAAGTCAATGAAGTTGGCGAGTCTTTGTTCCGATTCCCGCAGGGCGTTCTCAGTTTTAATCCGCTCAGAAATATCTTTTACGATTATCTGAGCAGCAGGCTTGCGAAGATAGGTGATTGATATCCCGACTATTTCAACGTCTATCGGCTTTCCATCAAGCCTCAGGAACTTCTTCTCCTGGAGAGGGATAGTTTCAAGTCCTTTCTCTACCAGGGAAGCCCGGTCCTGCATGATCTCCCGATAGTCCGGATGGACGACATCCAAAATGGACTTGCCGATAATTTGGCTGGGGCTCTCAGCCCCGAAAAGCCTTAATCCTGCCGGGTTGACGTAGACTATTCCGCCTGCGCGGTAGATTACCAGCGCTCCTGGAAAAAGTTCCAGCAGCTGGTCATAGCGCTCTTCGCTTTCCCGGAGCATTTCTTCGGCCAGCCTCTGCTGGGAAATTTCATCAGGCAGGCGGTCGTCGGGTTTTACCGGTTCCGCAGTTCGTTCCTCAACCCGGCTTTCCAACTTCGCGGTCGCTTTTTTAGTCGGCTTCTCCATTAATGGCACCATTAGGGACGTCAGGGTTCTAGGGCCCGGCCCCAGCTCCACCTCCAGACTTCCTCCCAGATACTGCAAACGCTCCTTGATACTGAAGAGCCTGAGGTCGTCCGGGGATGACCAAGGCGATTCGCCGCCCAGGTCCACCTCGCGCCCGTCATTTTCGATGGTGAGCCGCAGATTCGAATCAATCCGGCTGATAAGAATCTCGACCTTATTGGGCTTGGCGCGCTTTACCAGATTTGTCAGCAATTCCCGCATCAGGTGGAAGAGAAGTACCCGGACCTCGTCCTTCAAAGGCTTAGGGCTTCGATCCGCCCCCACCGTGATCTGAACGCAGTGTTGCTCCTGGATCTGTTCCGCCAGCCATTCCATGGCAGACTCAAAACCCAGTTCGTAGAGGATGGGTGGGCTGAGCTCGAAGCCCAGGGACCGGAGGTGGCGGATGGTCTCCTCGATGAGTTGCCGGACTTCATCCACGGGAGCGATCAGGCTGTTGGCGGCCGAGGCCCTCAAGGCGCCCAATTTGAATTGGGCCAGGGCCAGGCTCTGCCCCACATGGTCCTGGAGACCGGTGGCCAGGCGCAGCCGTTCCCCCTCTTCGGTGAGGGATAATTCCTGGGCTACCGAACGGAGCTTCTCCTGGTAGTGGCGGATCCCGGCTTCCGCCTGTTTCTGATCATTGATGTCCTCCAACATGCCAATGGCCACCAGGCCTTCACTGCCTTGACCCCGGATGGGCGATACCGACAGGCGTCCCCAGGAAAGACGGCCATCTTGGCGCCGGTATTCCTTTTCCATCCGATAAGGCCCTCGATTTCCCGCCACCAGATCTTTAAAAAACGCCTTGCACCTGTCAATGTCTTCGATCTTCGAGAATTCGATAAATTCCTTGTGGCGCAGTTCATCCTGACTGCAGCCCAGCAACTCTTGCAAGGCCGGATTACTCTCCACTATCCGGCTTTCTCCGTCCACCAGGGCGATGCCGATGGAGGAACTCTCAAAAATCGTGCGAAAGCGGGCCTCGCGGTGGCGCAAAAGGTCAATATAGTCCTGGATGACGGTGCTGAAAAGGTTGTGGCTGATATAGGTCTTATGGGCTTGGACCGCCCGGATGGCCATGGCCAGCTCTTCAAAGGCATTTTCTTTGAGGACGTAGCCGCAGGCCCCGGCCTTGAGGACCTCCAGGACGAATCTCCGGTCGGTGTGCATGGACAGCCCGATCACCTTGACGCCAGGGACCGCGGCCATCAGTTGCGGTATCGGCGTGAGCCCCGGCAAACGAGCCACGGCCAGGTCCAGAATAACTACCTCGGGATTAACTGCCGACGCCAACTCGACCGCCGCCTCCCCGGTGTCGGCTTCTGCCACCACGGTAAAATCCGGTTCCTTTTCCAATAGGGCGCGCAGTTCTTGGCGAACTACCTGGTATTCATCAACAAGAAGAATCCGCGTGCTCATATCGATTGCCATAATACCGAAAGCAGCCGCATCCTTGGCGTTGCATGGGGTAAATCGGCAGTTGGAGCCTTGGACCGATTGTAGACCGCACCTAATACATTATTACAGAATCCCGCCCCACCGGAAGGATATTTTTCAGGTTAAATCAATGGGCGGAAAAAGGCTTTTAGGGGATGGATAACTTTACCAGGTCTCGCCTTGGGGAGGTTTGAGTTTAGAATTCGAGGCTGAGATGAAAATGTGGGCCCGGCCCACCAGCTACCTTGCCCAAGCAAAGCTTGGGAAAATATGGGACCCCCGTCCCCGGCTGTCCAGGCCCAGGCTGGAAGCCTGTGCCACCAAAACTTTTCATGGTTTACGGCTGAGTCAACGACTGATGGGCGACGGTCTTGCCTGGGAATTTGAGAACTCAGGGCGGCCATGACTCCCTGATGATTTGCGCCGCAGCTTATTTAATCAGTTGGGCGATTTCTGCAGCCGACAGGTCATAAATGCCGCTGCCCACCACCATGTCCTCGCCGTCAATCTTGCACAATTTAACGTAGGAAACCTTGAGGGCGGGATTTTGCTCTCCCGGCTTGGGCCACCAATAATCCACCCACCCTGCCCTCTTGCCTTGGGCCGTTTTGTTGAATTCAACGTAGATCAGTTTGCCATGGCTGTCCTTCCAGTCCAGTTGATTTTTCCCTTCCAAACCAACCTTGATGGGATGCAGGCGCACTATCCCTTTCAAGTCATGGACCCAGATATAGGTGCCGGCAAAGATAAAATTGCTGTTTTTTCCTTTAAACTTCGGGAAAGCGGCCTTCCCTTCTTTTTCCAATAGAGCGCAGGCGGCGTTGACCCTTTCGATGACCATGTCGGGGGTGGCTTTGGTGATGGCGGTCTTGGCGACGGCCGCTTCAGTTTCTTTGGCCAATTCAATCGACGTCTTCTGGGCCAGGAGAAACTTATCAATCTGATTGTCCGGCAGACCCTGAACCCCGGCACCCACCACCAGGTCTTCGCCATCAACCTTACACAATCTGAGGTAGGAAATTTTTCGGGATGGAGTGGGCAACCCCGGCTTGGGCCACCAATAATCCACCCATCCGGCTCCCTTTTCTTTGGCCACTCGGTTCATTTCAAAGAAAGGTCTCTTGTCATGACCATCCTTCACGTCGATCAGATTCATCCCCTCCATCTTGGGGATGGCGGGGTCCAGGCGCATGACCCCCTTCAAGTCATGCACCCAGATGTAAGTGCCGCCAAAGATAAAGTCACTGTTTTTCCCTTTAAACTTGGGGAAAGCCGCCTTTCCTTCTTTTTCCAGGAGGTTGCAGGCCTGATCGACCTTTTCCTTGATCATCTCGAAGCTGGGTCTGGTTTTGGCGCTGGCCGCACAAGCCGCCAAGGTTTCTTTAAGCAGTTCCTCCGGGGTTTTTTGGGCCCGACCCGGCAGAGGCTGCAGGACTAACCCCGCCAGCACAAAGCCCACCATGACCGCGGCTCCGGGTTTCATTAAAAATTCTCCTCACCGCACGATCGAATTCAGGATGCTTTTCGCTTGCGAGGTTTCCCTCAGTTTCAGGTTAACCAGGGTCATGGTAAATTGATCGACCACGGAGGATATCAGCTGCCGGTTAGTCTCCTTTTGTCGGTCGGAAACGGGGTTGGGGTTGCCCGGAAGCTGGCTCTGGCGCAGATGCAGGACGCCCAGGGTTTTTCCATGAGCCGCAATGGGCCAGCATTGGTAACCGGCCGGCAGTTTTTTTGGCACATGAGGGCACGGGAGGCTGGCCTCGGTATCTTCCACCAAATACTGCCGCCCCCGGCGCAGCGCCCAGCAATCATCCGGTGCAAACCACTGCTCCTCCGGAGGAGACTCTCCCCATACCCCCATAACTTCCAGGTTGTCCCTCGTTGAAGCCAGATATACGGCACCGGACAGGTCGGGAAATAATCGTTGCATATACTTGGTAATCACCGGGACGGCATCCCGGGAGCTATTGCAGCCTTGCAGCAGGTCTCCTATCTCGCTCACCAGGCCGATATTCTGCGCCAGTTCCTGATATTTCCGCTCACCCTGGTGCAGTTGCTCTTCAATCTGCCCATAAGAGACGGAGTAATCGGTTTGGGGCGCATCTGAAGCTGCGAGACCGGCGGTCTGGTAAGAGGCCAAATCCCAGGAAACATAAAAGCCGATCAGGGCGAAACCGAAAATGAGGATCGCGGCCGCGTCCATCAGCCTATAAAAGGGAATGGCCTGGGTGGAGCCGAAATGGAACATCGTCCATCCTTCCATCAATATAGGCTGAGTCAGGGCCATCATGCGCTGCCCTTCCAGTTGATATTCTTTGCCCGGCACCGGCTTCTGGTCCAGGATGGGAGCGAAAGGGCCGCTGCCAAATTGCTTGGCAGCGACCAATTCCTTCTTGGTCGCTTCTTCCACTGGCCACAAGGAGGAAAGGACATGCTGGGTTTGATTGGACAAAGCCACTATTCCATTAGGGTCTACCAGAAAAGAGACCGACTCGGGGTCAAAGGCATTTTTCAACTCACCCGTGCTCCGGATTACCCTTTTGATCACCGCGACCCCGATAGTCTCACCCTGCTCGTTCCGGATCGGGGCACTGGTATAATACCCTAAATCCTTAGAGGTCACCCCCAGGGCGAAATAACGACCCTGCAGACCCAACGCCGCTTGTTTAAAATAGGGTCGGAAACCGTAGTTTTTGCCGACAAAGCTGTCTGATTGGTTCCGGTTGGAGGAGGCAATGGTTAGCCCGCTCAGGTCCATTACGTAGCAAACGCCGAAACCTTCTTCCGTCTGACTGTAACGGTCCAGCAGTTGATTGGCCTGGACGAGCTGCCCCTCAGGATAGCGCTCAGCATAGCGTTTACCATAGCGACGCCCCTGCTCCCCCGTTAGAGCAGAAACAATTCGGCTTGATCCGGCCAATAACTGGACCAGGCGATCAGCTTTTTCCATCTCATTGTTGACTATCCCTTGGAGACGTTGGCTTGTGCCTTGGTTTTTCGTCAAGGCTTGGCGCACGGCTTTATTGGATAAATAGTTGATCCCCAGGCTTCCCACCAGTCCCACTGCCGCGATGAACATCAAGCCGATGGTGGTCCGGTGGGTTAAATACTGATAAATTTTTTGGGCCGGGAGGTCCATCACCCTGTCCATGGCAATTTGGCCGACTCGGAAAATGCAGGCAGCCAGACCAATGGCCAGTAAGCTCCGCAACATGTGGATTGACACTCCCGCTAAGGCAATAAAAGATTGGGAGCTATCAGTAAGGCAGGAGACAATGCCATACAGAAACATGATTATACCGGCCCCAATCAAGATTTCTTTGCCTTGGGGTAACTTTGGCGAGGCTTGAAATAGGGCCCAGGCCGCCCAAGCTCCTCCAACCGCACTCATACCGAAACTTACCGTGCCCGCGAGGCCGGGCAAGCCCAGCAGTCTGCCCGCCAGGATAAGCGCCGCCAAGGGAATATAGACCCAAGGCCTTGGCAAAGGGCGGCCAACAATGTTGCTGCCGGCCCGCCCAAATTCGATGAGAAATATTAACGATAAGAAAAGCAGGACGAATCTCACCGTCTCAAGGTGGCCCGGGATCAATTGGTTGAGCGCGGGTAAATTCAGCAAATCGTGAATCCCCCGGCAGAAAGCAAACATCCCCAGCCAATTCCAAGGTAGCAGCCGGTCCGTCCGACGATTCAGGATCGGGGTCAGCGCCCCTATCAAGAAAAGTGATAGAACACCAATCAAATAAATAAGGTCCAACTGAGTTCCATTAAACACGGCGCAGCCCCCCATGTTAAGTTATAAATACTAAATATGATTTCTTTTACCCAGTATAAACGAATCCCCTCATTAAGGGCTGTTGTGAGCTAACAATAGCACAAACTCTAACAAAAAAACAATTATTTTTCTCCATAGTATAACATATTTAATTCACAACTTAATTATCGATTTGTGGACCCGCGGCCGCCATCCGGCAGTGGTGCCGCATTAACGTCCGCTGACGGAGTTACTTATCTATTCTAATATTATATTATAAATTACTACTTTATAGCATTTGGACTGTGGTGAAATACATCGCAACCAGGGGCGCGCCGCCTAAAACTGGGTCAGTTAATCCGGGTTGATTACTTAACATGTTGTAATATTTGGAAAATAAATATTTATCGGAGGCCAGATGGGCAAGACCAGTAGCGCAATTTTCCTCTTCGAAAGACTTATACCATATATCTTGCCCAAAAAGAAACTTCTCAGAAAATCCAATTAATTATCAATATGATCCGCAGATCCGTTGCCCGCAAAAGGCCATTAGGGCATGGTCATAGTAATGGTGAAGGTGCCCCCACCCAAGTTAAAACTCACTCCTTTCTGTTCTGCAGTTAGTTCAATGACCACACCTTGCTCGTTTTTCGCCACAAAACCCTTCGCTCCCCCAACCAGGGCGATGCCGGCGCCGGCCTCTGCGTAAGTGCCGGTTATATCCATGGGTTTCTTGAGGTTGTAGACTCTACCGTGGGCCCTAGCCTGGGAAAGGCCCACCCCCACCAGGCCCAAGCCTTCCACCTTAATGGGGTACCTCTTCCCCTTGAAGGTTAGCCAACCCCGGCCCCAACTAAACGTGGCACCCACCCCCACCGAGGTGGCTTCAAAAGTGATCTGGCCCACCGGGTGGAGAGGCTTTCTTGCCGCTTTCGCCGGAAATGCCATGGCGAATAAACAAAGTAGCACCACCGCGATTTTCCCTCTCATCTTCCCCTCCTGGAAATTCTATTCAGCTAAGAGTCGGTTTCTTGATGGGCGGAGACCCCCAGGCACCCGGGTTCAGTGCCATCTAATAGCATTTCATCGTCGTCTGCATAATCTGGAAGTTTTTTGGTTGAGCAGTCTATCTTGTCTTGATGATTTTAATGGAATCTCTATCGTTGAGCAACCGATCCCCGGAAAAGCTCTTAGCGATCAATCCCGGGCCGATATCAAGATTTTAGATATGAAGCGGATATGGGAATTTTTTGGAGGCGTGATAAGTTTCGGACTATAGCAGTGATCAGGTCATTTGGCCTTTTTGGATTTGATGGGGCCGCGACCACAACGCAGTTCCCTCCGGTCCCCTTGCCCCCTCCCCGAATATCACCCGCAATTATTTGATTCCGGCATGGTAGCTCTGGAGGGAGCGAACCTGGTGCTGTTGTCGGCGAGCCGCGGCGATGCCCCGCGCCGCGGCCAGGGCCCCGGCCAGGGTGGTGATGTAGGGAACTTTATACTTGATGGCCGCTTTGCGAATATAAGAGTCATCAAATTTACTCAACTTGCCGGCAGGGGTGTTGACCACCAGGTGGATTTCCCGGTTCTTGATGATGTCCACGATGTTGGGGCGGCCTTCGTGCAATTTGAGCACGTGCTCCGCGGGGATGCCTTTATCAGTCAGGAACTTGTGGGTGCCAAGGGTAGCCAGGATTTTGAAGCCCAGTTGGTGAAATTGCCTTGCCACCTCCAGGACGGCAGGCCGGTCCGCTTCGGAGACGGTAATCAGCACCGTGCCCTCGCAAGGGAGAACTTGTTGGGCAGCCTCCTGGGCTTTGTAGAAGGCCAGGCCGAAGGAGTCGGCCAGGCCCAGGACCTCGCCGGTGGACCGCATTTCCGGACCCAAGAGGGGATCAACTTCGGGAAACATGTTGAAGGGGAAGACTGCCTCCTTGACGCCGAAGTGGGGGATGGCCTTCTGGCTGAGGTTCAGTTCCGAGATATTTTTCCCCAGCATGGTCTGGGTGGCCAGCCTGGCCATGGGGATGTTGCAGACCTTGGAGACCAGGGGCACGGTGCGGGAGGCCCGGGGATTTGCCTCCAGTACGAAGACCGTGTCGTTGGCGATGGCATACTGAATGTTCATCAGACCCACAACCTTCAGCTCGACCGCGATGCGCCGGGTGTATTCATAGATGGTGTCCAGGTGCTTGGTAGGGATACTGATGGGCGGAATGACGCAGGCGGAGTCGCCGGAATGGACCCCCGCCAACTCGATGTGCTCCATAACTGCGGGGACAAAGGCGTCGGTGCCGTCGGCTATGGCGTCGGCCTCGGCCTCGATGGCGTTCTCCAGGAACTTGTCGATGAGGATGGGCCGCTTCGGGCTCACCTCCACCGCGGCAGCCAGGTAGCGCTGCAGCATGTCTTCATCGTGCACCACCTCCATGGCCCGGCCGCCCAGGACGTAGGAGGGGCGGACCATGAGGGGATAGCCGATCTCCTGGGCTATCTTCAGGGCCTCCTCAATATTGCTGGCCATGCCGCTCTCAGGCTGGGGAATGCCCAGTTTACGAATGGTGTGTCGAAAGCGGTCCCGGTCTTCGGCCAAGTCTATGACGTCGGGGCTGGTACCGAGAATTTTGACCCCCGCGGCGGCCAGTTCCTGGGCGATATTCAGAGGAGTCTGGCCCCCGAACTGGACGATAACGCCCTCGGGCTGTTCCTTCTCATAGATACTAAGTACGTCCTCCACGGTGAGGGGCTCGAAATAAAGCTTATCCGAAGTGTCATAGTCCGTGGATACGGTTTCGGGGTTGCAGTTGACCATAATGGACTCGAAGCCGGCGTCCCGGATGGCGAGGGCGGCGTGTACACAGCAGTAATCGAATTCGATGCCCTGGCCGATGCGGTTGGGGCCGCCGCCCAGCACCATGATCTTGCGCCGCTGACTCACCTCCACCTGGTCCGGGGCATTGTAAGTGGAAAAGTAGTAAGCCGCTTTCTCCACCCCGCTCACCGGCACCGCCTCCCAGGCCTGCCGCATTCCCAACCGGTAGCGCTGCTCGCGGATTTGCGGCTCCGGGATCTTTAGGAGTTGGGCCAAATACTTGTCGGCAAAGCCGTCTTTCTTGGCCCGGACCAACAGCTCATCGGGGAGGTCTCCACCCCGGTGGGTCAAAATTTCTTCCTCCAACTTTACCAGATCTTGCATCTGCTCAATAAACCAGGGCTTGATATGGGTGCGTTGGTAAAGGGATTCCACCCTGGCCCCCTGCCGCAGAGCCTCGTACATGATGAACTGCCGCTCGCTGGAGGGTTCCCACAGCAGCTCCATGAGCTCTTCCAGGCTCTTCTGATGGAAGTCTTTAGCAAAGCCCAGGCCGTGGCGGCCGATCTCCAAGGAGCGGATGGACTTCTGGAAGGCCTCCTTGTAAGTCTTGCCGAGACTCATGACCTCACCCACCGCCTTCATTTGGGTGCCCAGCTTGTCTTCGGCGCCGGGGAATTTTTCAAAGGCCCAGCGGGCAAACTTCACGACCACGTAGTCGCCCCAGGGCTGGTATTTTTCCAGGGTCCCCAGACGCCAATAAGGAATCTCGTCCAAGGTGAGGCCTCCTGCCAGGAGCGAGGAGACAAACGCAATGGGGAAGCCGGTGGCCTTGGAGGCCAGGGCCGAGGACCGGGAGGTGCGGGGGTTGATCTCGATGACCACCACCCGGCCTGTTTGGGGATCATGGGCGAATTGGATATTGGTGCCGCCAATGACCTTGATGGCCTCCACGATGGCATAGGAGTATTTTTGCAGCAGCTGTTGCAGTTCCGGGGCGATGGTGAGCATGGGCGCGGTGCAGTAGGAGTCGCCGGTGTGCACTCCCATGGCGTCCACGTTTTCAATGAAGCAGACGGTGATCATCTGGTTCTTGGCGTCCCGCACCACCTCCAGCTCCAATTCCTCCCAGCCCAGCACGGACTCCTCCACCAGAATCTGCCCCACCATACTGGCGGAGAGACCCCTGGCGGCTATGGTGCGCAACTCTTCCAGGTTGTAGACGTGGCCGCCTCCCCAACCACCCATGGTGTAGGCCGGCCGGATGACCAGGGGGTAGCCCAGCTCCTCGGCGATGCCCTCCGCCTCCTCCACGGTCAAGGCGACGGCGCTCTTGGGCATCTCCAGGCCCAGGGAGTTCATGGTGTCCTTGAAGGCCTGGCGGTCTTCACCCCGCTTGATGGCGT
>JBGPBR010000037.1:0-10324 GCA_041481325.1 Desulfobaccia bacterium | reverse complement strand
GCCAAGGATGATCCGCTGGTTAAGGGTAAGAAGTTTCCCCTGGTGGAGAAAGACAAGAAGGCCATCACCATCTATTCCGGGCGGCAGAAGCTCCTGACCACCTTTTCTCTGCCGGAGGAATACTTCGCCCTGCCGGACGATACCTGGGAAGCCGGGGACGAAGTGCGGGTTTACTACAAAGAAGCGGGCAAGGCCTTGAGGTTTATGAATATTACCAAGACGGACATTTTCAAGAAATAAGTTATCCGCCGGTGTCGGTGCAATCAGAGAGTCGCCCTGGGGGAACCGCATCACAAAACCCGGGGCGATTCTCTTATTTTTGTGGTAAAATAAACATGTTGCCTCCCGAGGGCGGGAGGCAGGGGAAAGGCGGCCACTGAACGTTATGGATTTGGATCGGGTTTCTGACAGGCGCAGTCTGGCCGGCAAAGCCGGGATGGTCATTTGCCTGGCGGCGTTCCTGGCGCTGCTGGACGGCCTCATCGGCCAGTTTCGGGAGCCGGCCAATCTGGTCAGGGTCCTGCCCGGCATGGCCGTGGAGATCAACGGGGGGCTAACCGCGGAAGTAACCGGGATCCAGGACCTTAATTTCGTGAGCAATTCCGAAGCGATCCGGGTTTCGTTCGACGCAGTGCACAAAGGGTATTTTTTGGGCGGCGAGATGTGGCGGGGACAGCTCTTAGTGGCCCCTCAGGTTAAACCCGGGGAATACAGCCTGACCGTGAGCCCCAAGAAGAGCGACGGCGCCAGGGCCGCTCCCGCGTTCCGCATCCTGGTTTTCTCTGACGAGGCGAGCCTGCAGCAAAGCCAAAAATCGCTCATCAGGAGGTATTCGGGCTATTCTCCCTTTGGGGCGGCGGCCGCCTGCCTGCCCGGGATCCTGCTGGCCTTCGGGGCGGTGTATTACCTTTCCGGGATACGGGAAAAACTCCTGGCCCAGGCCGGCAAGGCGGAAGTTTACCGGGTCCTGCGGCGGGAGGGGGGCTACGAGATTCGCTTCGGGCTGGGGACCGCCCACGGAATAGGACCCGGCGCCGCGGTCAGCATTATTGATGAACTGGGACGGACGGTGGCCAGTGCCCGGGTGGAGGAAGCCACCCCCACCTACTCCGTGGCCGTGGTAACCGGGGATCAGGAAGTGAAGGAGGGGTACCTGGTTTCAGGGGGCGGTAATTGATCCATATTTGCAGTCATAATGATGCTTGGTAGCCGCAGTCTTTAGCCGGCGCGGCACCGGCGAGACGCCGGTGCCACTGGGAATAGTTAGCAAAGGATAGTCGATTGATTGCCAATCGGTGAGACCGGCTGGAACCGCTGCCCCCGGCGGTTCTTGAGCCCGCCAGGCGCCGGCGCTACTTTCCGGGGGGCCTAAGGCCACGGCGCAGTTGCTGACTCAATCACGGAAAACGGTATTATGTGGAAGGGCCTCAGTCTGCGAGCCCGGATAATCGTGCTCTTAACCGCCTTGATGGCCACCACCCTGGGAGGCGGAGTGGTCACCCTGTGGCACAATAGGGCCATGGATTCGGTCCTGGACACCCTGGTGGAGAAAAACGTGGCTTCGTTCCATGCCGCGGATGAACTGGAGAATGCGCTGCTGCGGCAAAAGGGCTTCCTGTCCTACTACTTCCTGGACGGCTGCGTCGACGGGCTGAATCAAATGGAGCAATATCACCAGGCCTTCCTGGAATGGCTCCAGAAAGCCCGCAAATCTTCCTACACCGAGGCCATGGGAGAGATCCTGGGCCTGATTGACACGGAATATGGCCGCTATATTGAGGCTCGGATTGAAGTTATCAAGCTGTATCAGGCGGGCGAGCGGCAGGAAGGAGAAAGGCTGCACTGGGAGGTGCGCCGCCAGTTCACGGCCCTCATCAATCTCTGCGAGCGCTACAAGTTGATCCACGAATACGCCATTGCCCGGGTGCGCACCGAAAGCCAGGCCCGGGCGCGGTTCATCAACGCCTTTGCCCTGGTGGCGGTGCCCGCGGTGGTGGTGTTGGGCACCTTGCTGGCCTACATTTTGCTCAAGCAGATCCTGGGTCCCATCCGGCGCCTGGCCCTGGAGACCGCCCCGGCCAACCCCGGCGCCACCGGGCCCGATGAAGTGAAGGCCCTGAGCCGCCGGGTTTACAGTCTCATTGAAGACATGGACCAGGCCCAGAGCGAACTGGAGAAAAGCCAGGAGCACCTGCTCCAGTCCGGCAAATTGGCCATGGTGGGTAAACTGGCGGCGGGGGTGGCCCATACCATCCGGAACCCGCTGACCTCCATAAACCTCCGCCTGTACTCGCTGCAGCGCTCCTTGAAGATGTCCAAGCCCCAGAAAGAAGATTTTGAGGTAATTTCGGAGGAAATTCGTTACATCGACACCATCGTGCGCAATTTTCTGGAATTTTCCCGGCCGCCCAAGTTGAAGATGCAGCAGATAAGTCCTTCCGACGTGGTGGATATGGCCATGCAACTGCTGCGGCACCGCTTGGAATCATACGGAGTGGAAGTCAAACTGGTCCGGGCTGCGAAACTGCCGGAAGTCTGGGCCGACCCCGACCAGCTCAAGGAAATGCTGGCCAACCTCCTGGTGAACGCCTGCGAGATGATGCCGGGGGGCGGAGTGATCACCATCAAGGAAGAAGAAAAAACCGTGGACCCCTTGGGACCGGCGGCGGCCATCCGGGTGAGCGACAACGGCCCGGGTATCCCCCCGTCCCTTCAGGACAAGATATTTCAGCCTTTTTTCAGCACCAAGGAAGAGGGCACCGGCCTGGGGTTGAGCATCGCCACCAGGATCATCGAAGACCACGGGGGACGTCTGGACCTGGAATCCCAGGAAAATGCCGGGACCACTTTTATCATTACCCTGCCACTCAAGGAAGGTCAGAATGGGCCATATCCTGATCGTGGATGACGATGCCCAGTTGCGGCAGAGTTTCGAGAAACTCTTGACCGCGGAGGGCCACACCGTGAGGACCGCGGCCAGCGGCGAGGCGGCCTTGGCCGCCTTGCAAGCGGCCCTGCCGGACCTGGTGATCATGGACGTCCGCATGCCGGGGATGAGCGGCCTCGAGGCCTTCAAGGCCATGCACGAAATGGAGCCCAAGCTCCCGGTCATCATCATGACCGCGTTCGGCACCACCGAAACCGCCATCGAAGCCACCAAGCTGGGGGCCTTCGAGTACGTGCTCAAGCCCTTTGAAATCCCCGACATTCTGGCCCTGATCTCCCAGGCCCTGGAGGCGGGCCGCTGCATGCGGTCCCGGGTGGAACTGGACGTGGCCCCGGATACCGCCTCCGCCGACGCCATCATCGGCAAGAGCAAGCCCATGCAGGAAGTCTACAAGGCCATCGGGCGGGTGGCGCCCACCGACGCCACCGTGTTGATCCGGGGGGAATCGGGCACGGGGAAGGAGTTGGTGGCCCGGGCCATCTACCATCACAGTCTGCGGGCCGCCAAGCCGTTCCTGATCATCAACTGCGTGGCCATCCCCGAGACCCTGTTGGAATCCGAACTCTTCGGCTACGAAAAAGGGGCCTTTACCGGGGCGGTCAACCGCCGGGTGGGCAAGATCGAGCAGGCCAACGGCGGCACCGTGTTCCTGGACGAAATCGGCGACATGCCTTTCAGCATTCAGGCCAAGATTCTGCGCCTGCTCCAGGAGAAGAGCATTGAACGCCTGGGCGGCCGGGAGCCCATCCCGGTGGACGTGCGCATCATCGCGGCCACCAACCGGGACCTGGAAACAGCCCTGGTCGAAGGGCGCTTCCGGGAGGACCTTTACTACCGCCTCAAGGTGGTCACCCTGTGGCTGCCTCCCTTGCGGGGCCGGCCCGGCGACATGCCGCTCCTGGGGGAGTACTTCCTGGCCCGTTTTGCCAAGGAGATGGGGGTGGAAAACCCTGGGATAACCCCGGAAGTCAGGGCCCTGCTCAGCAGCTACCAGTGGCCGGGCAACGTCCGGGAACTGGCCAATGCCATGCAAAAGTCCCTGATTTTCAGCCGGGGCTATCCCATTCACCCGGAAGACATTTCCCGGGCCATGGGGAGCGAACCCGCGGTTAAAGAGGGCGGCGACCACCAGGCCGATGAGATCATCCGCCGGTGGGTGCGGCGCACCATCAGTTCCGGTGAGGGCAAGAATCTGTTCGACAACTTCATGGACCGCTTTGCCAGTCTGCTCGTCAGCGAAGCCCTGGACATCACCGGCGGCAACCGCAGCCGGGCGGCCAAGCTTCTGGGCATTTCCCGCCCCACCCTGCTCTCCAAGATCGAAAAATACCGGCTAAAACTGGAGACCTCCGTCAAGCTGGAAGGCCCTTGACTGGTTTTCGGTTTGCAGTTTTCGGTTTTCGGCACCCAATCCGGTTTTTCCCTTTGCCCCCTCCAGCTTTTACAAACTGTAAAAAATAGCTACAGGTCTCTCAGCTCCGGACCGGCGGCCGCAACTGGCCGCTACCTCATTAATTATATTGTAATCAGATAGTTAAACCATTTGTCCGCGGCGGCGCGTTTGGCATGGGGGTTGCTCTATGATGAGCGAGGGTTAATTCCGTGGCCAAACATGCATGCAAAATTCTCATCGCGGACCGCAACCGGCATGTGCGGGAATTTTTGCGGCGGGAGTTGGCCGCGGAGGGCTACCGGGTGGAGGTGGCCCGGGACGGCCGGGAGCTGCTGAGCATCATCGAAGGGAATGATCCGCCCCAGCTTTTGATCCTGGATCTGGAAATCCCCTACCTGGATGAGTTGCAGGTCTGGGCCCGGCTTCAGGATTACCGGCCCCCGCTGCCGGTGGTGATCCACACCTTGCTGCCGGAGTATCCCACCCACGTTACCGTGCCCATGGCCGTGACTTTTCTGGAAAAGAAGGGGGATACGGACCAATTGAAGTCCGTGGTAGCTGAGGTGATCAACAAGAACTATCCCAAGGAGGCGGCGGCTGGCGGGAGCTTCAGGAGAAATCCGGCCCCCCGGTGATGGAACTTTTACAAAAATACCTCAGGCGTTTAGGGACAGGCGATGGACCGCGGCATCTGGCCCTTTAGCGGCGGCACCAGGCGGGAGAAGTTCATGGCCGCGGCCATCTGCCTGGAGCTGTGGCTGCTCTGGTCAGGCTGGTATCTCCTGGCCTGGGCCCTGAAGCAGTAAAGGCAGGCTCGGGGGCGGCGCCTTGGTTTAAGGACTTATGATAAGGATTACCGACCATGGCTAGTTCGAGGGAACGGACCTGTTTCGCGTCGGGTTTTCAGCAAACCCTGGTCGTAAGCAGCCAGTTAAGCGGCGCGCCGGTATACTGGCGCCAATGGTCCCGGCGCATGGGCTATTCGGCTAAAGTGTCCAAGGCCTGGTCCCTTGAGGCGCGGTCTCTGCCGGGAACGGCGTTTTTTCCCGGGGAAAACTTCTCCCCAAAATACCGGGCCTGGCGCTATTATGAGACCGGCAAGGGGAAAATCAACTGAGCAGTTCCCCATTAGCCGGCGGCGCAACCGTAAAGGATGAAAATGCCGCGCTGCCGCCCTCGGCGGCGCAAGTCCATGGGGCGCAGGGCGCACCCTAGATTAACCTTGAACTTTGAGCTTTGAACCTTTTTCAAGGCAGGAGTGAGGAGTCGGGAGCCAATGCATGGCTAACCTGCTTCGGCGGCTAAAGACCTGGTTTTCCCAGGGGAAGCCGGAAACTGCGGTTTCCATGGAAGAGCTGCGTTCCAGGTTCAAGGCCAGATACCACGCCTTCAAACTGCTGCTGGCGGCCAACAACAACGCCCTGCAACTTATGACCGACATGGAGGCGGCCCTCCGGGGCAGCCACAGTTTCGGCATGACCTTTATCCGTTCCCACGCCACCGCGGTGTGCGTCAACGTCTTTGCCATCATCAAATACCTGAATGAACTGTCGGGGAAACGCTACCAGGCCTTGGAAGGGGTGTTTGCGGGCATAGAAAAGCGGGTGCACGAGGCCTTGAAGATGAGGCAGGCTCCGGTCATCCAGGACCTGGTGCTGCCGTTGAGCCGGGTCCACAAGGAAATGGCGGACGGAGTGGGCAGTAAAATGGCCAACCTGGGGGAGATCACCGCCAGGTTGCCGGCTATGTTGGTGCCCGAAGGTTTCGCGGTGACCGCCGCGGCCTACGAACGGTTTCTCAGCTTTAATGAGCTGCAGGATGAAATCAACCGTCGGCTGCAGGCCCTGGAGCAGGAGGATATCGGGGACCTTTACCGGAAAAGCTCGGAAGTGCAGATGCTCATCATCGGGGCGGAGATGCCCCCGGACCTGGAGGAAGCCATCTCCAGGGCCTATGAGGAGTTGGAGGCCCGGGCCGGCGGTCCCCTGCGGGTGGCGCTGCGCTCCAGCGCCATCGGGGAGGATGCCGCGGAAACCTCTTTTGCCGGCCAGTACCGCTCCGAACTCAATGTCAGCCGGGAACACCTGTTCACCGTCTATAAGGAGATCCTGGCCAGCAAGTACGCCCTGACCGCGGTAAGCTACCGGTTGTACAAGGGTCTGCGGGACGAAGACGTGGCCATGTGCGTGGGCTGCATGGCCATGGTGGACGCTTTCTGCGGCGGGGTCATGTACACCCGGGACCCCACCGACATCCGCAAGGACGCGGTCTTTATTAATGCAGTGCATGGGTTGGCCAAATCGGTGGTGGACGGCACCGTGACTCCCGACCTCTTCGTCGTCTCCCGGGGCGAGAGGCCGGCCATCATCAAAAAGGAGATTCGGGAAAAGGAACTGAAGGCGGTGTGCCTGCCGAAAGAAGGGGTGCTGCTGGAATCGGATGAAAAGAGCGGCAGCCCGGCGCTCACCGACGAGCAAGCCCTGGACCTGGCCAAGATCGCCCTGGACCTGGAGGACCATTTTCAATGCCCCCAGGACATCGAGTGGTGCATCGGTAAGGATGGCCGCATTTTTATCCTGCAAAGCCGGCCGCTCAAGCAGACGGCCGGTCCGCCTGCCCCCCGGGATGAGGCCGCCGTCGCCTCACCGGTCACCAATCCCGTGGCGCTCCGGGGCGGCGACACCGCAAGTTCGGGAGTGGCAGCCGGGCCGGTTTATGTGGTGAAGAACAATCTGGACCTGCTGCAGTTCCCGGAAGGCGGGGTGCTGGTCACCGCTTTTCCGCACCCCAGTTGGGCCACCCTGTTAAACCGGGCAGTCGCGGTGGTCACCGACCGGGGCGGCATCACCGGGCATCTGGCCAACGTGGCCCGGGAATTCGGCATCCCGGCCCTGTTCAACACCGGGGAGGCCACGGCGCTCCTTACGCCCGGGCAAGTGGTCACGGTGGACGCCGACGGCCGGGCGGTCTATGAGGGGCAGGCCGAGGCCTTGCTCAAGCTGGCCACGCCCAAGAAAGGCCTGATGGCCGGCACCCCGGTGGGGGATACTCTGAAGGAGGTGATGGCCTGGATTACCCCGCTCAACCTCACCGACCCGGAGGCGCCGGACTTCACTCCCAAGGGTTGCCGCACTCTCCACGATATCACCCGGTTTGCCCACGAGGTTTCGGTCAAGGAAATGTTCTCCTTTGACAAGACCCAGGCGTTCTCCCGGTACTTCATCAAGCGGCTGGTCACCGACGTGCCCCTGCAGTGGTGGGTCCTGAACCTGGAGGACGGCTTCAAGGAGGAGACCCAGGGCCAACAGGTGGAACTGAGCAACATCGCCTCAATCCCCATGCTGGCCCTGTGGGACGGCATCACCGCCGTCCCCTGGGAAGGGCCGCCGCCGGTGGACACCCGGGGTTTCATGTCCATCGTCATGGGCGCGGCCACGGACCCGAATCTCGCCACCGCGGGCGGCACCATTTTCGGCAACCAGAATTATTTCATGATTTCCCGGGACTTCTGCAACCTGACGAGCCGTCTGGGATTTCATTTCTCCACGGTGGAGGCCCTGGTGGGAGACCGGCATTTCGAGAACTACATCCGCTTCGCCTTCAAAGGCGGGGCCGCGGACTACCCGCGCCGGGTGCGGCGGGCCAGATTCGTGGGCGATATCCTGGAGCGGTACCACTTCAAGGTGGACGTCAAGGAGGACGCCCTCTTCGCCCGCCTGGAGGGGGAAGACCGGAACTACATGCTCTCCCGGCTGCGCATTCTGGGCTATATCACCATCCACACCCGCCAACTGGACATGGTCATGCTCAACGAAAACGAGGTGCAGTATTATTCAGGGAAGATCAGCCAAGACATCGAGGGCAGCGTCCTGGCGCGGCAGGAAAAGGCGGGGGCAGGATAGCGCAGGGCTCGTCCGGCGAAATAAGGGGTGGAATGGAAGTCCACCCACCTCAAAACCGGCATTTAGAAATCTAAGGGGCGGGATTTTCCGCCCCGGTCATTTTGGGGATAATATCGAATCCTGGAGGGTTAGGGAGCCATCATCCCTGGGGTTATATCAACAGGATATTGCGGTTCTCCTTGGTTAAATTGTTATAATTTGTTAAACTATCCCGCGGGTCGTACCTAAATCTTGCAGGCGGAGGAAAAAAATGGTCTGCCGCATTTTTGGAAAGCTGGCCCTGGCGAGTGTTCTGATGCTGGCCCTGGTGATGGGAACCGGGGTCAACGCCCAGGCGGCAAAAAAGACGGAAAAGAAGGGGAATCCTGTGGTCAAATTGGAAACCAGCATGGGGGAGATCACCTTGGAGCTCTACCCCGAAAAGGCCCCGGTCACCGTGGCCAATTTTCTGCAGTACGTCAAAGACGGGTTTTACAACGGCACCATTTTCCACCGGGTCATCGACGGGTTCATGATGCAGGGCGGGGGCTTTGACGCCAACCTGAGCCAGAAACCCACCAGGCCCCCCATCAAGATAGAAGCGGACAACGGCCTTTCCAACGACGCCTACACTGTGGCCATGGCCCGCACCCCGGACCCCGATTCGGCCACCGCCCAATTCTTTCTCAACTTCATAGACAACAAATTCCTGAATTACACCGGCAAGACCCAACAGACCTGGGGCTACACGGTCTTCGGCAAGGTGGTGAAGGGCAAGGAAGTGGTGGACAAAATCAAGGCCGTGCCCACCGCCACCAAGGGTGGGCACCAGAACGTGCCGGTGGAGCCGGTCACCATTATCAAGGCAACGGTGGTAAAAAAATAGCAGAACGGCTTGATGAATCAGGGGATCTCGATCCGGGACGCCACCCCGGGGGAACTGGAAGGGGTGGAAGAACTGGTAAAAGCCGCCTACCAGGAGTTTCGGCCTCTGGTGCCCGACTTTGCCTGGAGCAAGTGGATGGCCAGCATCGAGGAGGCCATCCACTCCGGGGCAGGGATGGTGCTGGTGGCGGAAGCAGACGGTAAAATCCAAGGGGCGGTGAAATTCTTCCCCGACGCCTCCAAGGCCTTCCAAGGGGAGTGGCCACCTGGGGTCGCTTTGATCAGAATCCTGGCCGTCTGGCCCCGAGCCCGGGGCCAGGGCTATGGGCAAGAGCTGACCGCGGCGTGCCTGCACCGGGCCCGGGCCCTTAAAATCCCCACCATCTTTCTGTACACCGCTACCTTTATGTCGGCGGCCCGGCACCTTTATGAAAAATTGGGGTTCCGGCGCGCCCCCGAGTTCGACCGGGCCCCGGGCCCCATTGCTTACCGGTTGGACTTGTAATACCGGGGGGCCGGGAATTATCAGCCTCAGGACCGGGGCGAGGAAAAGCCGTCCCAACGGCCCTGCAACTAAGCCCTGCCGCCAGGGCCCCGATACGCCCGAGATGAAAATTATTTCTTTTCAGGCGGCGCCGGGCATTTCTCCAGGGCGATGCCCTGGGCCTCGATCTTCTTCAGATACTTCTCAGGGTCTTTTTTGAATTCGGAGTCACAACCCGGGCAGCAGAAGTAGATGCGTTGGCCCTGGTAGTCCACGTAGACCTTCTGGTCGATATTGCCGCCCAGGACGGGGCAGACCGTCTGGGGTTTGGCCTCCGCGGCGGCGGCCGCCGGCCCCGCGGCTAGGAGGCCCAGGATCAGGGCCAGGGGCAGCATTTTGATGGTTTTCATTCCGCTCCTCATCATATAACTTGCAGTTTTGGGGGGATGGTTCTACCCGCCCCGCCGCTTGGGGCCGGGGGCGCGGCTTCGTAGCCCCAAGCAACTTATTTAAATTATGAAGCTCATATCCATCCAAGTCAAGGTGGGGCAATTCAGAGTTTCGTTTTTCGCCAGGCCGGTTTAAAATTGAAGCTAATCAGATGGAAAGAAAGGGATGGAAAGATGAGCAAAATCAAAGTGGAGCGCCAACCCACCGAGGTGCGCCTTCAGGAGTTGGGGGTGCGGGCTTGGCCCATCTGGACCAAAGAGGCCTCGGAATTTCCCTGGACTTAT
>JBGPBR010000036.1:0-10355 GCA_041481325.1 Desulfobaccia bacterium | reverse complement strand
GAAGTTTATGAAAAATGTCGCAAAGTCCGCGGCTATTTCCCGAGAACCGGCTCATGGCCCAATCCGACTACCTTAAAAACCAGCGTCTGCAAAAGCTCGAAGAACTCCGGGCCCAGGGGGTCGACCCCTTTTGCAACCGCTTTCAGCCCAGCCACAGCATCGCCCGGGTGGTGGAGCAGTTCGGGGCGCTGAGCGATCCCGAGCTGGAAGCCCTGGGACAAACCTTGGCCCTGGCCGGCCGCCTGATGCTGCTCCGGGAGTTCGGCAAGGCCAGCTTCGCCCACCTCCAGGACGGCAGCGGCCGTCTCCAGATTTACGTGCAGCGCCAGGTGGTGGGCGACGACGAGTTCGCCCGGTTTAAGAAGCACCTGGACCTGGGCGACATCGTGGGGGTGGCCGGGACCCTGTTCCGCACCAGGACCGGGGAGCTCACCCTGCAGGTGCAGCGCTTCACCCTGCTCACCAAGAGCCTCCAGCCCCTGCCGGAAAAGTACCACGGCCTCACCGACGTGGAGACCCGCTACCGCCAGCGCTACCTGGACCTGATGGTCAACCGCGAGGTCCGGGAAGTCTTCGAAAAACGCAGCCGGATAATCAAGCTGCTGCGGGAGTTCCTGGACCAGCGGGGCTTCCTGGAGGTGGAGACCCCCATGATGCAACCCATCCCCGGGGGCGCCACGGCCCGGCCCTTTGTGACCCGCCACCAGGCCCTGGACATGACCCTGTATCTCAGGATCGCCCCGGAGTTGTATCTCAAGCGCCTGGTGGTGGGCGGCTTCGACCGGGTGTACGAAATCAACCGCAATTTCCGGAACGAAGGCCTGTCCATCCAGCACAACCCCGAGTTCACCATGCTGGAGTTCTACCAGGCCTACGCCACCTACCAGGACCTGATGGACCTCACCGAGGAGCTCATCGGGTTCGTGGCCCAGGAGCTCCTGGGCACCCTCAGCCTCAGCTACCAGGGGGAGGCGGTGGACCTCAGCCGTCCCTGGCGCCGGCTGGATCTCAGGGAGTCCCTCTCGGAGCTGGGGGGCATCCCGGCCGAGGTGGTCAGGGACCGGGAAGCCCTGGTGCGGCTGGCCCTAAATGAAGGGGTGAAGCTGCGCCCCGGCGAGGGTTACGGCCGGGCCCTCACCAAGCTCTTCGACCTGTTGGTGGAGGCCAAGCTCACCCAGCCCACCTTCATCCTGGGCTACCCCCTGGAGACCTCGCCCCTGTCCCGGCAAAGCGACCTCGACCCGGAGGTGGTGGACCGCTTCGAGCTGTTCATCGCCGGGCGGGAGATGGCCAACGCCTTCTCGGAGCTCAACGACCCGGTGGACCAGCGGCGGCGCTTTGAGAAACAGTTACAGGCCCATGAGGCCGGCGATGAGGAAGAACCCCACGCGGTGGACGAAGACTTCGTCCTGGCCCTGGAACACGGCCTGCCGCCCACCGCGGGGGAAGGCATCGGCATCGACCGCCTGGTCATGCTCCTCACCGATTCCCCTTCCATCCGGGACGTCATTCTCTTCCCGCTGCTCAGACCGGAGAAGTAAGGTTCATGAGCTTTTTCGAATCCTTCGTCGCCTTGCGTCTCCTCAAGGGAGTCAAGCGCCAGAAAGGCTTCATGTCGCTGAGCACCTTCATCTCCATGGCCGGGGTGGCGGTGGGGGTCATGGCCCTCATCGTGGTCATCGGGGTGATGGCTGGCTTCACCCAGGAATTGAAGAAAAAGATTCTCAGCGTCAACGCCCATGTCATCGTTTTGAAACAAGGGGCGCCCCTCACCGAGGCTCCCAGATTTGCGGCCCAGGTGGAACAGGTGCCGGGGGTGGTGGCGGCGTACCCCTTTATTTATACCCAGGTGATGTATTCCGCCCCGGGCAACATTTCCGGCGGCGTCATCCGGGGTTTGGACCTGGAGATCATCCGCCGGGGGGGCCCCCAGGCCCTCAACGTGGTGCAGGGGAAATTCGCCGACCTGGCGGACACCTCCCCCGAGGACCCGCCCCGGGCGGCCATCGGCAACGAGATGTCCCGCAACCTCAACCTGAGCGTCGGGGATTATCTGAACGTGGTCTCTCCCCTGGGCACCCTGACGCCCATGGGGAGGCTGCCCCGGATGAAGGCCTTCCGGGTCAGCGCCATCTTCCATTCCGGCATGTACGAGTTCGATTCCAGCCTGGTCTTTACCGGTATTCCGGCGCTGCAGGAATTTCTGGGGCTGGGCGACCGGGTCACGGGCCTGGAGGTGGAAGTCAAAGACATTTACGCCGCCGCCGAGTTGGCGGAGGCCATCCAACAGAAACTGGGACCCGGCTTCTATACCCGCACCTGGATGCAGATGAACCGCAGCCTCTTCGCCGCCCTGAAGTTGGAAAAGATCACCATGTTCGTGATCCTCACCCTCATCGTCCTGGTGGCGGCCTTCGGCATTGCCTCCACCCTGTTCATGATGGTCATGAGAAAAACCAAGGATATCGCCATCCTGAAATCAATGGGGGCGACCCGCCAGAGCATCATGAAGATCTTTATCCTCAACGGCCTGGTCATCGGCGGCCTAGGGACCGCGGCGGGGCTGGGGCTGGGACTGGGACTGTGCGGCCTCCTGAAACACTATGAGTTCATCAAGCTGCCCAAAGATGTTTATCCCATTTCCACGCTGCCGGTGCAGATCCAGAGCCTGGACGTGTTGGCCATCATCATCGCGGCCCTGGCCATCAGCTTTCTGGCGACCCTGTATCCGTCGTGGCAGGCCGCCCGCCTGGACCCGGTGGAGGCCATCAGGTACGAATAATTCCGAGTTTTTGGTTTTTGGCTTTCGGTGGCAAGATGCTGCTGGCAAGTGAATGACCTCAGATTTTGTAGACCAATTAGCACGTCAATCCTTGGCCCTGAAAGACTTAACAGAATGGGGTCATAAAGTTCAAAAACTTAGAGGCCTCAAAAGACTGCCGGTTTTCCCACTGAAAACTGAAAACCGGAAACTGAAAACCTGTTACCTCCAATTGACGCTCCCGGGTGAAAGTGGTAAGGTGGCTTACGCCCTGACGGGAAAGGTATGGCAGCAGAAAACCGCGTTTCCCAGGCCCAGGTGAAGATCCAGCTCCAGGGGCTGGCCAAGACGTTCAGCCACAACGGCATCCAGGTGGAAGTGCTCACCGCGGTGGACCTGGACATCTTCCGGGGAGAGACCCTGGCGGTGGTGGGAGCCTCCGGGGTGGGAAAGTCCACCCTGCTCCATATCATGGGGACCCTGGAACGCCCCAGCGCCGGGTGCCTGCTTTGGGACGGAGAAGACGTCTTTTCGCTGGACGATAAATCCCTGGCCGCGTTCCGCAACCGCAAGGTGGGGTTCGTGTTCCAGTTTCACCATCTGTTGCCCGAGTTCAATGCCCTGGAAAATGTGATGATGCCGGCGCTCATTGCCCGGCTGCCCCAAAAGGAGGCCCGGGAAAGGGCTGAAGCAATTTTGGTGCGGGTGGAGCTAAAAGAGCGCCTGACCCACCGGGTCTCCACCCTATCGGGAGGAGAGCAGCAGCGGGTGGCGGTGGCCCGGGCCCTGGTCCTGGACCCCGAGGTGCTCCTGGCGGACGAACCCACCGGCAACCTGGATCCCAAGAGCGGGGCCCGGGTGCACGAACTCATACTTGGTCTTAACCGTGAACGCGGGCTCACTTCGGTCATTGTTACCCACAACCTGGCGCTGGCCCGGGTTCTGGATCGACAAATTACCCTGATAGACGGCAAGGCTGTGATCGTACAGGGGGAATAAGGTGGCACCAAGCCGGATACTTCTCGTTTTATTGCTCGTTGTGACTCTTTGCGGCTCTGTTGCAGCCCAGGAGCCCGAGATGGTTCTCAAGAAGGTGGCGATTTTCCCATTCGCCGTCACCAGCAAGGAGCCTTTGGCGCACCTGGGGGAAAAAGTGCGCCAGGAAATCGCCGAACGCCTCAAAGCCGACGGTTTCAGCCTGGTCTCCCAGGAGGAGATGCACAAGGAGCTTACCCTCCTGAATGAGCCTCTGACCGAAGCCCTGGTCCAGGAGATCGGGCGTAAGCTGAAGGCCGACATCGCCATCTGGGGCACCCTGCTGAAGGTGGGCGACCTGCTTTCCCTGGAGGGCCGGGTCCTGGATCTCACCGGGCGCCAGTCTCCGGGCACCTTCAAGGCGCAGGGCACCGGCCTCCCCGCCCTGACCGGCGTCAGCCGCCAGCTCGCCCAGGAAATCAGCCTGAAAATCCTGGGCAAAGAGCGCATCACCCGCCTGGACGTCAAGGGCAACCGCCGCATCGAGAAGGACGCGATCCTGGGAGTGATGCAGACCCGGGAAGGTGAGATCCTTTCGCCGGCCCGCCTGCGGGAAGACCTGAAATCCATCTACAAGATGGGCTACTTCACCGACGTGAAGTTCGACCTCAGCGACACCCCCCAGGGAAGGATCCTGACCGTCATCGTGGCGGAAAAGCCGGCGATTAAAGAGATCATCACCAAGGGCCAAAAGAAGGTCAAGCGGGAGGCGATCCTGGAGGTCATGGACCTCAAGCCCTATTCCGTGGCGTCCGAAGCCGCCATCCGGGATAATATCAACAAAATTATGAACATGTACCGGGAAAAGGGATTCTACGAGGCCCAGATAGACTATAGTCTGGAGCCGGTCACCAACACCGAAGTCAACCTGGTTTTAAAGATCAACGAAGGGGGCAAGCTGGCCATCAAGGAGATCGACTTTGAGGGCAACAAGGCCTTTAAAGCCAAAGAGCTCCGCAGTGTGATGGAAACCAAGGAGAGGGGCTTCTTTGCCGTCGCCTGGATCACCGGGTCCGGCAAGCTCAGCCGGGATGTCCTGGAGCGGGACCTGGAAAAAGTCTCGGCGTTTTACTACAATCACGGCTACATCAAAGCCAAGGTGGGCGAGCCCCGGGTCGAAATCAAGGGCAAGTGGATTTACGTCACCATCCCGGTCCAGGAGGGGCCCCAATATCAAGTAGGCAAGATAGACCTCCAAGGCGACTTGCTGGAGGACAAAGATAAACTGCTGGCGAAATTGCAGACCCCCAAACAGAAGATTTACAGCCGGGAAACGCTGCAAGCCGACCTCACCACCCTGGCCGACGCTTATGCCGATCAAGGCTATGCCAATGCCGATATCATCCCCCTGATCAAGGAGCAAGACGCCACCCTGACGGTGGACGTGACTTTCGATTTCCGGAAAGGGGACAAGGTCTATTTCGAGCGCATTGACATCGGCGGCAACGTCAAGACCAGGGACAAGGTTATCCGCCGGGAACTCCGAGTATATGAACAGGAGCTTTTCTCCGCCACCAGCCTCAAGGAAAGCATCAAGAACCTGCGGCGCCTGGAATACTTCGAGGACGTGAACTTCAGCACCACTCCGGGAAGCGCTCCCAACCGGATGAATCTGAAGATCAGCGTCAAGGAAAGGCCCACCGGCACCTTTGGGGTGGGCGCCGGCTACAGCACCCAGGACCGTTTGGTGGGGATGGTGGAAGTCAGCCAGAACAACCTCTTCGGCCGGGGGCAGCAGCTCAAGGTCCAGGGGATCCTCGGCACCATCTCGCACCGGGTCCGGGCCTCTTTCACCGAGCCCTACCTGTTTGACCGGCCGCTGGCTCTGGGCCTCGACGCCTACAACTGGGAGCGGGTGTACGCCGAATATACCCGGGTCAGCGTGGGCGGTGACGTGCGCCTGAGCCACCCCCTGCGCTGGAAGTACACCCGGCTCTTCTTCATGTACCGCTTTGAAAACGTCAACCTCAATAACTTGTCTTACGGGGCCTCGCCCATCCTGATACAAGCGTCCCACATCCACAACACCAGCGCCGTGTCCTTCAGTTTGCGGCGGGATTCCCGGGATTCCTTGTTTTCGCCCACCAAAGGCTCGGACAACAGCATCAGCGTCGAGATGGCCGGCTTGGGCGGCGATACCGCCTACTTGCGGTATATCGCCGAAACGGGCTGGTATTTCCCCTTCCGCTGGAATACGGTGTGGGTGATCCATGCCCGGGTGGGGTATATGATGCAGCTGGACTGGGGGTCGATGCCGGCCTACGAGAAGTTTTACCTGGGGGGCATCGAGACCATCCGCGGGTTCAAATATGCGGAAATCAGCCCCCGGGACCCCAGAACGGGTGAGCGGATCGGCGGCGACAAATTCTCCCAGATAAACCTGGAATACCGCTTCCCGCTATACAAGAAACTTGGTCTGATGGGGACGCTTTTCTTCGACGCCGGCAACGTTTACGGCACCTATTACGTCGCCCCTACCTTCCGGACGGCGGTGGGCACCGGTTTCCGGTGGTTTTCCCCCATGGGCCCCCTCCGGGTGGAATGGGGCTACAACCTGTCCCGCAGGCCCTGGGAAAGGACCAGCGCCTGGGAATTCACCATGGGCGGCAGCTTTTAGGAAGGTGGTTTAAAACGGCAGGATTTCCTGATATAAAAATGCCACAACCCCGCGGGGTTTGAAAAAATTATTCATCAGTCCATCGAGGAGGAGTAAATGCGTAAATCGCTAGTCAGCTTGCTGGTAATTTTAGGCCTGGTCCTTACCCCGCTGGCCGCGTGGGCAGCCGACTTCAAGATCGGCGTGGTCGACGGCATGGATATTGTGTCCAAGTCGACTGATGGCAAGAAGGTTCAGGAAAACCTGAAACGCAAATCCGAGGAATTAGGCAAGCCCTTTGCCCAACGTCGCCAGGATTTCGCCAAGCAGGTGGAAGATTTTCAGAAGCAGGCCGGGGTGATGAAGGAAGACGCCAAGAAGCGCAAGGCCGAAGAACTGGAAAAGAAGGCCAAGGAACTGGAGCGGCAGGGAGCTGACGCCGAGAAGCAGCTGGCCCAATACCAGGAAAAGGAACTGGCCCCCCTGTTCCAGAAGTTGGAAACCGCGGTGAAGGCGGTGGCCCAGGAGAGTAAATTGGACATGGTCCTGGACAAGCGTAATTCCGGACTCCTGTTTATGAGTCCTGGCATGGACATCACCGAGAAGGTCCGCAGCAAGTTCGGTAATTAAGGCCTTGATGGCATATACCCTGGGAGAACTGGCGGCCCTGCTGGGCGGTGAGCTCAAGGGCCCGGCCGATCTTAGGATCGAGGGCATCGCCGCGGTTGAGTCCGCCACCCCCCGGGACATCACCTTTATTGCCCAGCGGCGCTACGCCAAAGGTGCGGCCCAGAGCCGGGCCGCGGCGTTCATCGTGTCCCCGGAACAAGCCCAACTGGGGCGGCCGCTGATTGTGGTGCCCCACCCTTACCTGGCCTACGCCCGGGTCGCCGCCCTGTTTGCTCCCGTCCGGGACCGCTGGCCCGGGATCAGTGACCTGGCTTACCTGGGCCGGGACGTGGAGTTGGGCCGGGAGGTCTCCGTGGCCCCCCTGGCTTTTCTGGGCAACGGGGTCTCACTCGGCGACCGGGTGACCATCATGCCCGGATGCGTGCTGGGCGACGGGGTCCGCCTCGGCGCCGACACCCTGCTGCACCCCAACGTCACCATCCTGGAGCGCTGCACCGTGGGAGCCCGCTGCATCATCCACAGCGGCACGGTCATCGGTTCCGACGGCTTCGGCTTCGTTCCCGGCCAAGACGGCCACACCAAAATTCCCCAACTGGGCATCGTGGTCATCGAAGACGACGTGGAGATCGGCGCCAACTGCGCCATCGACCGGGGGGCCCTGGGCGAGACCAGGGTGGGGGGCGGGGTCAAGATGGACAACCTGGTGCACCTGGCCCACAACGTCATGGTGGGAGAGCACAGCTTCCTGGTGGCCCAGGTGGGGGTGGCCGGCTCTACCAAGTTGGGACGCCACGTGGCCCTGGGTGGCCAGGTGGGGGTGGTGGGCCACATCGAAGTGGGCGACGGCGTCCAGGTGGGGGCCCAAGCCGGCGTTACCCACAATCTGCCCCCGGGCAAAATGTTCGTCGGCTCCCCGGCCCGGGAGGGCCCCGAAGCCATTAAGATTGTCGCCCACCTGCCGAAACTCCCGGAAATGTACCGCCGCTTGAAACAGCTGGAGCAGAAAATCGAGGAGCTCTCCGCCAGACTGGAGAAGGAGCCGGATACATGAATGTGCCCCAAAGCCTGAACCTGGAAGAAATTTGCCGCATTCTGCCGCACCGTTACCCTTTTCTCCTCATCGACCGGGTTCTGAGCTTGGAGACGGGTAAAAACCTGGTGGCCATCAAGAACGTCACCATCAACGAGCCTTTCTTCCAGGGCCATTTTCCCGGCCGGCCCATTATGCCGGGGGTACTCCTCATAGAAGCCGCGGCCCAGGCCGGAGCCGTCCTGGCGCTGCTGTCCACCCCAGAACACCTGGGAAACCCGTCCATCTTCCTCATGGGGGTGGACAAGGTCCGTTTTCGCCAACCGGTGGTTCCGGGCGATCAACTGCGCCTGGAGATCACCACCATCCGCAGCGGCAAAAGATTCTGGAAGATGCAGGGCATGGTCTATGTGGAGGGGAACCTGGTGATGGAAGGGGAAATCCTGGCCGCGGTGGGGCACGAGGGAGAATGAGGATGGCCCAGGTCCATCCCACCGCCATTGTCGACCAGGCCGTCCAACTGGGACGGGGGGTGGAGGTCGGCCCTTTCAGCCTGATCCAGGGCCGGGTGGTTATCGGCGACGATACCCGCATCGGCTCCCACGTGGTCATCAAAGACGCCACCACCATCGGGGCCCGCTGCCGCGTCTTCCAGTTCGCGGTCCTGGGTGAGATTCCCCAGGATTTGAAGTTCAAAGGGGAAGAATCCCAGCTCATCATCGGCGACGACAACACCATCCGGGAGTTCGCCACCATGCACCGGGGCACCCAGGGGGGCGGCGGCGTCACCCGGGTGGGCCGGGGCAACCTGTTCATGGCTTACACCCACGTGGCCCACGACTGCCAGGTGGGCAACGGGGTCATCATGTCCAACGCCGCCACCCTGGGGGGGCACATTATCGTGGAGGACCATGCCATCTTGGGGGGCCTGTCCGCGGTGCACCAGTTCTGCCGGATCGGCCGCTACTCTTTTATCGGCGGCTGCTCCGCGGTGCATCGGGACGTCCCACCCTATGCCATGGCCGTGGGCAACCGGGCCAAGCTGGTGGGCCTCAACCTGGTGGGATTGAAGAGGTCGGGCTTCACCGAAGGCGCCCTGCACAGCCTGAAACGGGCCTACGAACTGCTGTTCCTGTCGGAGCTCAACCAGAAAGAGGCCCTGGAACGGATCAGGCAGGAACTCCCTAAGATTCCCGAAATCCAGCACCTGCTCCAGTTCCTGGAGTCATCCGAGAGAGGTCTGCTGCAGGCAGATGTCCGAGAACATCGGCTTAATCGCGGGTAAGGGCCAGTTCCCGCTGCTGTTCGCCCAGGCCGCCCGCAGCCACGGGGTGGAAGTGGTGGCCGCGGCCCACCGGGGCGAGACCGACCCGGCCCTGGAGTCCCTGGTAAAAGAGCTTCACTGGGTCTACGTGGGCCAACTGGGCAAGATCATCCGCATCTTCAAAGAGGCGGGGGTGCGCCGGGCGGTGATGGCCGGGGGGATCACCCGGGGCCGCCTCTTCCGGGAATTTCGGCCGGACCTCCGGGCCCTGAGCGTGGTGCGCAAAGCCGGCGCCGGCAAGGATGACCGGATTCTCCGGGCGGTGGCCGCAGAGCTGGAAACCGAAGGCATCACCGTCGCCCCTTCCACCCTGTTCCTGGACGACCTCCTGGCGCCCCCGGGCCAGATAAGCCGCCGGGCTCCCTCCAAAGAAGAGTGGCAGGACATTCAGTTCGGGTACAAGATCGCCAAGGAGATCGGCGCCCTGGACATCGGCCAGTGCGTGGTGGTGCGCCGCCAGGTGGTGGCGGCTCTCGAAGCCATTGAAGGCACCGACGAGGCTATCCGCCGGGGCGGCAAGCTGGCCGGTCCCGGGGTGGTGGTGGTGAAGGTGAGCAAGCCGAACCAGGACCTGCGCTTCGACGTGCCCGCGGTGGGCTGCGACACCCTGGCGGTCATGGCCGAAGTCAAGGCCGCGGCCCTGGCGGTGGAAGCCGGCAAGACCCTGATTTTCGACCGCCCCGAGGTGCTCAAGGCCGCGGCCCGGGCCAAGATCGCAATCTGGGGGATTTAAAGGGACCGTTACCTACCCCTCACTACAAATTTCCTATTTGCCTATCAAGCCATTCTTTCCTCACGTCCCGGCCTCGAGAATTTAAACTGAATTTCTGATATTTACCGATATCGCAATTTATTAAAAAGTTTAAATAGTGGCAAGTTATCAATTATTTTCGCATTTATTAAGGGGAGCTGAAAATGGGTTGCATTCCCCCTCACCCCGACCCCTATCTCTAACACTGTTTTCCCCATATTCTCTGTG